>JAGSGK010000117.1 GCA_023955215.1 Paracoccaceae bacterium | reverse complement strand
GCCTGCTGACAGCGTCACATTGGTGGCGACAAACAAGCCGTGGGTATGAAAGATTGGCAAGGCATGAAGTAAGATGTCTTGCGCTGAAAACTGCCAAAGTTCGGTCAAGGTCTCTGCATTGGAGAGTAGGTTGCCTTGGCTCAACATTGCCCCTTTAGAACGCCCTGTTGTTCCCGAAGTATATAGGAGCGCTGCAAGGTCATTTGAGCTGCGCTGCGCGACGTCACATGTTTTTGCTTTTGTCTTGGCTGCATCGAAAAAGCTGCCGTCACCTTTTGACCCTAACGTTAGGATTTTGGCATCTGCGTTTTGCGTGATGGTTTCCAGCGACGCAAGGTTCTGAGGATCACATATAAATAGGCGGGCTCCGCTATCCGACAAGAAATACGAAACTTCAGTTGGGGCATATGCAGTGTTCAATGGTAAAAAAACAATGCCGGTCATTGCGCAAGCAGCATAGACAGCGAGTGCTGCAGGTGACTTTTCGATTTGGACAGCAAGCCGATCGCCCTCTTCAAGGCCAGCAGATTTTATTACATTGGCGAATTGTGCCGTTTGATCCAAGAAATCGCCGTAACTCACCCGGGCACCATCTGGTAAAACTAGGAAGGTGGCTGTTGATCCAACATGGGGTGCGAACAGTTTGTCAAAGAGTGGGTTGGCCATACGGGTTCCTTTTGTATCGCCTATTTTTAGACTGGATGCTTGTGCGAGGCCAAGGGTTACTTGCGGCTGGGTGCGCTGCAACTTAGGCTGAAAAGAGAGCAATGAAACAAAGAAGCCCGATGACTGAGAACTTGGAAATACCAGAAACATGGCCTCAGATTAAAACCGTTGGTTTAGCTGGGGTTATTGTTACATTCTCGGGTGCTTTGTCAGAGCCTGCCAATCGTGCAGCAATTGCATTTCGTGCGGCGGTGGGCGAGATGGAATGGCGTGATATAGAGGAAATTAACTCAACCCTTGTCTCAACCTTCCTACGGATTAATTTGTCCGTACATAAACCGGAACCAATTATCGAACGGTTGCAGGAATTGGTGGACAGCAAGGATTGGCTATCTGCACCGCTTCCGACTGGACGCACATTGTGGCGCGTGCCGACGCTGTTTGGGACCGGACGCGCCCCACAATTGGCTGAGGCTGCGGAAATGGCGGGACGGACCGTTGAGCAGGCGGTCACAGATTTGTCGACGACAAGGATGCGGGTTCTAACCATCGGATTTGCACCGGGCCAGCCGTATCTTGGAACACTGCCCGAGCATTGGGACCTGCCCAGACAAACGAACATCACCCCGAATGTTCCTGCTGGGTCTTTGGTCACAGCCGTTCGTCAATTCTGCCTTTTTCCATATGACACGCCAACCGGCTGGAGACATGTTGGTGCGACAGGTTTTTTATCTTTTAGACCCAATTCAGCGCATCCATTCCCTCTTTCGGCGGGTGATGAAATGATCTTTGATCCAGTGAGCGAAGCGGAATTCGTGCAGATCGAAAGTGTGGATCATTCAGGTAATGGTGGTGCGCAAACCGAGGTGTTGGGATGAGCGATCATTTGATTGTCCGCAGCATTGGGCCAGCGGCCGCAATCCAAGATTTGGGTCGCCCTGGCTTTATGTCGGTGGGGCTAACCCGTGGAGGGGCATCTGATCCAACTGCATTACATGAAGGGGCTGCATTGCTGAGACAGGCACCATCTAGCGCCGTCCTAGAAATGGCAGGAATGGGTGGAGTGTTTGAGGCTTCTGCTGAAATACGAATCGCACTGACGGGTGCTGTTATGGATGCTTCGATTGATGGAACTTCTGTACAGTGGAATGCCAGCCACAGTGTTCCAGCAGGCAGCATTTTGAAAATTGGTGCCATGAGGCAGGGAAACTTTGGCTATCTCCATGTCGGGGGTGGTTTTGACACGCCTTCCTATCTGGGAACGCGAGGGTGTCACCTTTCTGCGGGGCTTGGTCGCTTGATACAAGCAGGTGACCAGTTGCCGATTGGTGAGGACAAAAGCAAAGATGCTGGTTGCCAGTTGGTTCCGGAGCAACGTTTGGACGGTGGAAAAATACGTTTCGTACGGAGTATGCAAAGCAATAAGTTTGACGATGCAACGATGACGCGGTTCACTAAGACAGAGTTTCGCCGAGACCCGCGCGGCAACCGCCAGGGTATCCGCATGGACTTTGTGGGCGACGGTTTCCAATCAGGCGGGCAATTGAATATCGTTTCAGAAGTGACCATCGCCGGTGACATTCAGATCACTGGAGACGGAACACCTTTTGTACTGATGCATGAGTGCCAAACGACTGGGGGCTATCCGCGAATTGGGATGATCCTGCCCTGTGATCTGAATAAGGTTGCGCAAGCACCGGTCGGCAGTCTCCTTAGATTTGAACTGCTGACACTCGAAGAAGGCACCGCAGTACAGGCGCGCGCAAATGCTGTCCTTAGCGGGCTGAGAAAGTCTGTAAAGCCTTTGGTCAGAGATGTGAGTTCAATCCAAAACCTGCTAAGCTACCAACTGATCAGTGGAGCAATTTCTGCAAAAGACTCCCCATTAGACTAAGGATGAAACTAAATGACCCGAGTCGATTTAAACGCTGATATGGGCGAAAGCTTTGGTCCGTGGAAAATGGGTGACGATGCTGCGTTGCTCAATATAGTAACATCAGCCAACATCGCTTGTGGTGCCCATGCTGGCGATCCAGACGTGATGGCCACAACTATGGCGCTTGCGCGTGACAATGATGTTGGGATTGGTACGCATCCAGGTTTTCCTGATCTGCAGGGTTTTGGGCGGCGAAGAATGCATGTTCCTATTACATCGCTGCAAAATTCAATTAGGGTTCAGGTGGGGGCATCGCTTGGAATGGCGCGTGCGCTGGGGACAAAGGTCCGTCATTTGAAACTACATGGCGCGATGTCAAACATGACGTGTGAAGACGAATCAATGGCGTGCGCGCTGTATGAGGCGGCGTTGTCAGTCGATCCTGATTTGATAATTATGGTTTTGGCGGCTACAGAACAAGTGAAGGCGGTGAAGTCACTGGGTTGCGCATATGCCTGCGAGATTTTTGCCGACCGCGCCTATAACGACGACGCGACACTTGTTGACCGAAGTAAGCCGGGGGCGGTGATCCATGATGCGGAACTGGCCGGAAAACGCATGGTTGAGATGGTGCAAGCCCAAGCTATCATTACTGAAAGTGGTAAACACATCCCGACACCGATAGATACGATTTGCTTGCATGGGGACGGGGCTACTGCAGTTCAGATGGCCAATGCAGTACGTAACAAACTTGAGATATCCAAAATTTCGGTGGGTACCTTCAGGGGGCGGTTTGAGTAGAGGAATTAATTCCGACTATTTTAGTCAAGAACCTTGCAATATCCGCAAAATCCGTTAGTTGACTAAAACTGTAAGTTAATCTTGGAGGGCGTCATGTCCATGAAATTGAAACTACCAGTACTTGTCACAGCCTTGATCGCGTCCAGTGGCTCAGCCGCTTTTGCGGAGGGTGAAGTTAATCTGTATTCCTCACGTCACTACGACACAGACGAACGCCTCTACTCTGAGTTCACTGAGCAGACAGGCATCACCGTCAACCGTATCGAGGGTAAAGCGGATGAGCTGATCGCTCGGATGAAGGCCGAAGGTTTGAATTCTCCAGCTGATGTTTTGATCACGGTGGATACTTCTCGCCTTGAGCGTGCAAAAGACGCAGGCGTCTTGCAATCGACCGACAGCGCAGTCTTAGAGGCGCGTATTCCAAGCAAGCTACAAGATTCAGACAAACAATGGTTTGGTTTCTCACAGCGTGCACGGATTATCTTCTTTGATAAAAACGATGTGACTAACCCGCCAGCATCTTACCTTGATCTGGCTGATCCAGCCTACAAAGGTATGGTGTGCCACCGTTCTTCAACAAACGTGTATTCGCAAACGTTGTTGTCTGCTGTGATCGAAAATCACGGTGAAGAAGCCGCAACTGAATGGGCTAAAGGGTTTGTCGCGAACTTTGCACGTAAACCCCAAGGCGGCGATACGGACCAGTTGCGTGGTTTGGTGTCCGGTGAATGTGAGGTCTCGATCTCTAACACTTACTATTTCGCCCGCGCACTGCGCCGCGATGTAAAAGGTGTGACGGCTGACATTGATATGATCGGTTGGGTGTTTCCCTCACAAGAAGCTGAAGGCGCGCACATGAACCTGTCGGGTGCAGGTGTGGCCAAGAATGCACCGAACCGTAAGAACGCGGTTAAGTTTCTTGAGTACTTGGCGTCAGATCAGGCTCAAAAATACTTCTCTGCTGGTAACGACGAATATCCAGCTGTAGCCGGTGTTGGACTTAGCGACTCGGTTTCGAAACTGGGTCTCTTCAAAGCGGATGATGTTGATCTAAGTTCTGTGGCGAAGAACCTGCCTGTTGCACAAAAGATCTTTGCGATCGCTGATTGGCAATAAACCTAACGACAATTTAGTTATCGAACGGGCGTGGATCATTCCGCGCCTGTTCTTGTATCTAAGAAGTCTATATCCTAGCGTCAGAATTCCCTCGGCAGGTACTGACCTAGATGAACGATATAACCCAAGGATTGCTTGCCGCGCTGCGTCTTATTGTGACGTTTGACGCTGAGCTTTGGGAAATCAGTTTGCGATCACTACAGGTCAGTTTGACGGCGGTAATTATCGCCTCTGCTGTTGCAATGCCTTTTGGCGCATTCCTTGCGGTGCAACGGTTCAAGTACCGACGGCTCGTTATCTCAATAATGAATGCGCTGATGGGATTGCCGCCGGTCGTTGTTGGCTTGATCTTCTACATCCTTTTGTCCCGCTCAGGCCCCTTTGGTGTCTTCGGCTTGTTGTTCACGCCATGGGCCATGATCATTGTCCAAATTGTTATTATCACTCCAATTATCGCATCAATTTCGCACCAAGCGATGCGCGAACTTTGGGCGGAATACCATGACCTTCTTATCTCGCTGAACGCCAGTAAATGGCAGCGGATCAAAACATTGATCTGGGATGGAAGACGCAATCTTTTGACTGCGGGACTTGCCGGGTTTGGTCGCGCAATTGGTGAGGTCGGTGCGATCATGATCGTTGGTGGAAACATTGAACATGCGACGCGTGTTCTGACGACAGCGATTGCGCTGGAAACGGGAAAGGGTGACTTTGCCTTAGCGCTGGGCCTTGGCTTTGTCCTTATTGGTCTCGCGCTGTTTGTGAATATCTCAATTCATTGGTTGTCACGTACGGAACGGGAGGGGAGGTGGTGAGCAATATGTTTCCTTTGTCCCTCTCGAATGTCAGTGTTCGTCGGCGTGGAAAATCTATTTTGGGGCCTGTTGATCTGGTTATCGATCAAGGGGGCCCTACAATGGTTATCGGTCCCAATGGGTCTGGTAAAACGACGCTTTTGCGCGTGATGCACGGGATCGAGCGTATTTCAGAGGGCACCGCTGAATGGGCACAACCGGATCACGCAAACCATGCCTATGTATTCCAGTCACCAGTTGTGTTGCGCCGCACAGTTGCTGAAAACCTCAGCTATCCACTAGACCTGATCAAGCGCCCAAAACCAGAAATCAATACAGCTGTGAACTATTGGATCGAACGCATTGGCCTTAGCAAAGTTGCAAACAGATCTGCGACGCGCTTGTCGGGAGGTGAACGACAAAAACTCGCTATCGCACGGGCCTTGATCCGTGACCCTGAAGTTTTGTTCTTAGACGAACCATGTTCCAATCTAGACGGCCAATCGACTCGCGAAATTGAAACGCTTTTGCTGGAAACGGCTGCTGCTGGAACACGCATTATTATGGCCACTCATGATATGGGGCAGGCGCGCCGCCTTGCTGCTGATGTGATTTTTATGAAATCAGGGCGTATCGCTGAAACGGGTTTGGCACCCGATGTGTTTGATGCCGCCCAAACACCTGACCTTCAGGCGTTCCTCAAAGGAGATATCCTCGAATGATACGCTCTCTCGTTTTTGCAGGGTTCCTTTGTTCTGCCACTTTAGCACAGTCTGATACCCTGAAACTTGCAGTAACGACTTCGTTTGAAAACTCTGGACTGGCAGATGTCTTGCTTCCTGAGATCGAAGCGGACCTTGGAATAGACCTACAGTTGCTGGTCGTTGGCACGGGCCAAGCATTGAGGCTGGGCGAAGCGGGGGATGTTGACGCGATCTTAGTCCATTCACGTGCCTCTGAAGAGGCATTTGTTGCGAATGGGTTAGGCACGCACCGCCGCAAAATCATGTACAATGATTTTGTGCTGATTGGTCCTAAATCGGACAAGGCTCAGATTGGCGCAACAAGCGGCGCGGCCGAAAGCCTGCAAAGAATAGCGGATGCTCAGGCTACATATGTCAGCCGTGGTGATGACAGTGGAACGCACAAAGCGGAACTGAAAGTATGGCAGATCGCTGAACGAGACCCAGCAAAATTTGGCTCTTGGTACAACGCCGTCGGGGCAGGGATGGGAGCTGCCTTGAACACCGCGTCTGCCCTCAATGCATACATCCTATCGGATCGGGCGAGCTGGCTAAATTTCAAGAACAAGGGCGATTTGGCGCTGCTGTTTTCGGGCGATCCAGTGCTGTTCAACCAGTACGCATATCTACCGGTCAATCCGGCAAGGCATCCGACTGTGCAGTATGAGATGGCGATGCAATTGGAGGAATGGTTGCTCAGCGATAAGTCGGCTGCGTTGATCAATACTTATCAGATCAATGGCGAAACGCTGTTTGTCTTCAACGGACAACAATAGAGATAGGTGGTGCAGAGCGAACCAAAGCCCGCTCTGCTAGGTGTACTAAGCCGCTTGAGTACTTGAGATGCGTGGAACCAGTGCTTTGACCAGATCCCGCATGTTCAACTCGCCGATTGGCTCGCCGTCGCTCATTACGCGGTAGGTCAATGCGGTATCGCCCTCTGACAGAGCAATCAAAGATTCAAGGTTGTCATCAGCCTCAACGTCGCCAGCAAATTTCTTGCTCCTCAACGGGTTCGTAATAGAACGAATGCGCAGAACGCGAGCGCGGTTAATATCGCTTACAAAGTCCTCGATGTACGGATCTGCTGGGTTCAGTAGAATACCTTGCGGCTCACCCTGTTGAACAACAGCACCGTCTTTGAGGATCACAAGATGGTCCGCCAATTTCAACGCTTCGTCCAAGTCGTGCGTAATGAAAATGATCGTTTTCTTCAGCTCAAGCTGTAGCTCAAGCAACAAGTCTTGCATGTCTGTGCGGATCAAAGGATCGAGGGCAGAAAATGCCTCGTCCATCAACATGATGTCAGTGTTTGCGGTCAGCGCACGGGCAATGCCTACACGTTGCTGCATTCCGCCTGACAGTTGTGATGGATAGTGGTCTTCATAACCACCTAACCCGACACGCTCTAGCCATTTCCGAGCCTGAGTGTCTTGGGTTTCTTTGTCCATCCCACGCACGTCCAATGACATGGCTGCGTTCTGCTGAACTGTACGGTGTGGCAGCAGCGCGAACTTCTGGAACACCATCGACATCTTCTCTTGGCGTAAAGTGCGAAGATCGGCTTGGGACAGTTGTGTAACGTCTTCACCGTCTACAACGATCTCACCAGCAGTGGGCTCAATCAGACGGTTAAGGTGACGAATAAGGGTAGATTTTCCCGAACCAGAAAGACCCATCACAACAGTGATTTCACCGGCTTGCATGTCTACGTCGATGGATTGAAGTCCAAGAACGTGTTTGTGCTTCTCAAGCAATTCTTCCTTGCCCATGCCATTTTGCACATGTGGCAAAACTGACTTATCGTCAGCGCCAAAGATCTTGAAAAGGCCGCGCAGTTTAACTTTTGGTGTATTCTTAAGCATGTGCGGGCCCCTTACGATGTTTTGCTTTTGGCACGGTCAATCCGTGACAAGGCAGCTTTTGATGTGCGGTCCAACATAACAGCAAGCAGAACGATACAGATGCCAGCCATAAGACCAACACCCAGCTCCAAGTTACGAATGCCACGAAGGACAAGAACGCCCAGGCCAGGTGCTGTGACCATGGAAGCGATCACAACCATTGCCAAACTCATCATGATCGTTTGGTTCAGGCCTGCCATAATGTTTGGCAATGCGAGGGGTAATTCAACTTTGGATAATTTCTGTTGGGCATTCATGCCAAAGGCATTGCCTGCTTCAATGACATCTTGGTCAACAAGGCGGATGCCTAGGTCAGTCAAACGGATGATTGGCACAATGGCGTAAAGGGTGATCGCGATACCATAGAGGCGTGATTCACCGATCGGGAACAAGAAGATGAGAGGGATCAAATAAACGAAGGTCGGTAAAGTTTGGAGTAAGTCCAAAACAGGAATGATCATGCGTTGAAGCTTATTTGATTTCGACATCGCGATGCCGATAGGGATGCCGAATATGGCCGATATCACCGTACAGACTAAGATAACGGCGAGGGTCTCCATCGCTGGCTCAAAGTGATCAACGAACGCAAAGAAGCTTAGGCAAAATGCGTTGAACAGCATCACTGAAACGGAACGTGTCGCATACCATGTGACGAGCAAAAGCATCGCCATAATCAGGAACCAAGGGGCTTGGGTGAACAGGTACAATGTACCGTCCAACATCCATGACAGTGGCTGCGTAAT
>JAGSGK010000251.1 GCA_023955215.1 Paracoccaceae bacterium | reverse complement strand
GACTTTGAAAAAGGGTTCATCCGCGCCGAAACCATCGCCTATGATGACTTCGTGACTTTGGGTGGCGAACAGCCATCCAAAGAAGCGGGTAAAATGCGGGCAGAGGGTAAAACCTACATCGTCAAAGACGGCGACGTGCTGCACTTCTTGTTTAACACCTAAGGTATCGTTGCACGAGCAGCGGCAATTTGCGCAAGCAGATCGTCGCAGCGTTCCGCCAATGGTTCATGCCCTTTTTCCATAACGGGTTTCGCATCTAAAAGACGTCTTTCAGCCTCATCCAAATGAAGCGGGCTTTGATCAAGCGCGAAACGGTCAAGTGCCAATTCGCCTAAGCCACCAATTAGATTTGCCCAATCGAATAAGGCTTTTTCGGGGGACGTAACCTTCAATGCATCTTCATAGTGTTTTTGCGCCTCATCGAAAAGGGTTGCATTTTTTGTAAGCCGTCCAAAACCACGCTTGTAAATCGCAAGGCTTATATAGTTCCGCGCCTTAGGTTCATCGGCCTTATCCTTTGATCGAAAGGTCAAGACGGCTGTTTCAGTAGAAATAGCTTTTTCCATCAATGCCGAGTCTTGCTCCAACTTTCCAAGTTCGAACAAGGCACCAGATAAATGAGCCTTGCTATTGCACCATTCATTTGGGTCATGGTCTGGGTCGAAAACACTAACCGCCGCTTTGTGCCCATGTATCGCTTGGCGTAACAATACCGGTTGCTTTTGCCGGCTTCCGAGTGCCGCCAACACAATTCCAAGACTGTCTTGGCTGGCAGCCCAATTGTAGCGTGATTTAGTTTTCGACGTGGCCTTTAGCGCGGCCCGCATTGCTTTTTCGGCCGACTGAAGAATAGCGAGATCGATCCTGCGTTCGCCAATGCTATGACGACAATTGCCGAGATCGTGTAGAGCATCCCCTTTTTGGGGTCCCTTAGCGCGCTTCGTATTTCGATTTGCCAACATCAGGGCCACGTTTAGATCAAAGGGGTCCCCTTGGCTTTCGCCGCGATCGCGCCACTGAACAATCAATTCTTGGGTCGCCGAAAACACTCCGCCAGCTGGCGCTTGTCGCATCAAATCGCGGATCAGACGATCTGCCGCGGCGGTTGGATCATTGCGCAAACGGTCTTGGTCCAACCGCTGTTCCAGCAGTCGACGGCTTTGTTCATCCAACCGTTCTTTGACCGCTTTGTGTTCTTGGCGCATCCTTTTTTCTTCGTCGTCTAACAACTCATTTGCTTCGTCCAATGCCCCCTCGTCATTCAGCTTTGCCACCTCCGCCATAACTGCATTCAACTGACTGCCCGTATTGTCGGCAGGCATCTCGCCCCGTTTGCGGATACGTTCGGCCGCCTCAAGTGCTTTGGTGAGGCCGACAAAAGCGGTGCTTTGATCGGTGTAGTTCCCTTCGGCATGTTGATTTGCCAACAGGATCAAAAGGTCTTCGCTGCTTTGCGGTATCGTTTCAGACCTTGTGACCATCTTGATTAATCGGTCAGCATCACGCTCTGCTGCTGTCTCGTCACTTTCATCTGACGTGTCAGTATCTAGAAACTTGTCGATCCAAATTTCGTCCATCTCAAGCGCTTTGATGAAACGCCCAACGGTTCGGGAGTTTAAGGTTTCTTTCCGCCCTTTCTCAATCTTGGAAATAAAAGACTTCCCGACAGGCGGATCGAATTTGCCACCAAATTCGTCAAGCGTCCAGGTTTTTAGGGACCGCGCCCGTTTCACGGCAAGGCCAAAGGCTTTGAGGTCTTCTGGGGAAACTTTAGTCAACTTTTCACAAACCCTGACAACTGAAGGTAATTTTTAGCGCCCAGCGTCAACTCTGTGTCAGCGACCATACGCACGAAAATCTCTAAATTAATACATGTCTAGACGACGCTTTTAACCCAAAGCGGGCCCGCTACAATCATACGGAGAATACCCCATGATGTGGCAACTACAACTGGTTCTTTATGGAGCCAATATTTTTTCATCTCTCGCCCAAGCGCTCTGCGTTTTTGCGCAGTGGCTGGCAACACCTGACGGAGTGAATATTGCGATGGCGTGTATTTGCGCCTTTGCATTGATCGGAGCGCCAGTGCGACTGGTGCTTTGCGCAACCCTATGTGTTCATCTGGCTCTTTTGATCATTTAGGTCTTGAGGCGGGCAGGGGGCAAATGACATTGCCCACTGTTTCTGGTGAAAATTGGAACCGACATCGCACAGACCAAATACCGACGTAATACCGACGTGATACATACGTTAATTTTTGCTCGTTTTGACGATCCGAATGTTTAAACTGAGCCGGTCTTTTTGCTTGATCTTTCGCGCACAGCCGACCCGTTGATCGGCTATGCGCGGCGTATTTTAAATCAGGGTCGCGCCATAGATCGCGGTGACGCTTAGTGTGTAGATCGCCAAGATGGCGACGTTGATCGGGTTGCCCGACAGCTTGGGCGTTTTGATCTGGGACACATTCAATACAGCAAGGCCAAGGCCACAAACCGCCAACACAATCGCAAAGGTCGATTGCTCAAAAAACCCAGCAAACATAACGACAAAGACCAAAATGATGCTGTTGTTGTCGATCGCCAGACCCGTGTATTTGGTACCGCCACTTAGGCCGAAAGTGCTGAAATAACTTAGGCGGATCGCGCCAAAAACCAGCATTATGAACACGACGGGCAAGAAGGCCGGGTGGAAGTTGCCATAGCTTAGAACCAGAATGGCAGGGGTGACGCCGTAGCTTACAATGTCGATCAGCAGATCAAGTTGACCACCGAATTTGCTGTCGGTGCCAGTGCGGCCCTTCATGCGGCGCGCGACCAATCCATCAGCCCAGTCAAAAGCAACCGCCCAGATCATTCCGATCATCGCCGCAGCGTATACACCAATGATCAAAAAGTAGATGGCCAGTAAGGTACAGCCCAAGCCCGCAAGCGAACAGATGTTAGGGAGGTCTCTGATGAACGACAGGATCGGCGGGTTTGCCTGCTCTTGCGCAGAAGCGTTTTCAGTTGTCATAGCGGGTCCTTTGAGTTAGAGGATCAGGACCCTAGTCAATGTTTGACAGGCAATCTCTGCTTCCCATTCTAAGTGCATTTGAAACGCGTAGTTTCAAAACACGACACGAACCTAGACTTCTGAAAGTCTGGGGTCGTCCTAGCTTAATTGTTTGAAACTACTGAAAAATTTCACGTCGGCGTGCATTCAGATGCTGCTTGCTACCATCGTTTTGGGGTGGGTAAAAGGACAAAGCATACAATGATCGTCTACACCGTCGGCACGTTCGACCTACTTCACGTGGGGCATCTTGCCTTGCTGAACCACTGCAAGTCACTGGGGGATATCCTCGCCGTTGGCGTCGCCTCTGATGAGGTTGTGAACATGTATAAACCCAATGTCCCTGTTGTCCCATTGGAACAACGGGTTGAGATGCTTGAGGCACTCAGCTGCGTAGACATTGTGCGCCCTTATCACGAACTTGAATACGTCTCTGGCTGCAAAGCGGTCCATGCCGATATCTTCGTTATTGGCGAAGACTGGGGGACCAACGCGCACAACTTAGATGTGGACGCGTATTTGAAAGAGATGGGCAAAGAAATCGCGCAAGTGCGCTACAATCCGCGAACATCATCGACGAAAATCAAACAAATGGTTTTGGCGCAGTTTCAAACACCGAAACTATTCCACTAATCGCTGTCGAAACCTTTGCCAGAAAAAGAGACGACTTTGCTGTCAGTCCATTCCACACCCGATGCGTTCACCCAAGCCGAATGCGAACACATCATCGCCTCCCTTTCAACGGTTCCAGCCAGCGACGCGCTGCTGGTCGGCAAAACCCGTGACCACAATCTGCGCAACGCCGAGTTGGTATGGATGGATGACGTCAAAGGGATGGGCTGGGTGATGGATCGCCTGATCGACATCGTGCGCACGTCAAACAAGGCGCAATTTGATTTTGATCTGCGCGAATTTGCAGAAAGCCCACAGGCAGCAACGTATAAATCCTCTGAAGCTGGGCACTTTGCATGGCATTCAGATATTGGCCTTGGGGCTGCTGCCGGGAAGCGTAAACTGACCCTTGTTTTACAGTTAAGTGAGCCTGGCAGCTATGAGGGCGGAAACCTGGAAATTATGCCCAGTGCGCAGGTGTTATTCGCCAACCGCGCTCAAGGCTGCGTGAGTGTGTTTCCCAGTTTCTCTTTACATCAGGTCACACCGGTAACGACCGGAACACGTCACTCGATCACGGTTTGGGCGCATGGACCTGCATTTCGCTAGGACAGGGCAGCTCATATCGAGGCAGGGGCAGGGTGTGCGTTACGTTGCCGGACTCGCAAACAAACGGCAAGTTTGACCAACAGCTAAGTTAGCACCGCATAAGCACCGGTGAGCAGCGGGGCGCAAATCAAGCCAACAACAAGCGCGGCACGAAAATGGCCCCAGTGTGTGGCGCGATCCAAGGTTCTCTTTTGAATGGCAATATGTTCGGCTGAGAAAGAAAGGTCTGATGGTTGCTGGGTAAGTTCGATTGCCATCCGAAGCAGACTGACTGATCTTTGCGTTAAGATAGCACCCAGTCCAATGGTAATATGGATGAGCGTGGGAATTAATGTGGTCATTGCCATCAAGTACAGCGCCACAACGGTTCTGGGGTCTGCTTGCACACCAGTCCAGTAGGCCCGCAAATCGAGCGGAACCGTCGTTGGGCT
>JAGSGK010000272.1 GCA_023955215.1 Paracoccaceae bacterium | reverse complement strand
GGTTGATGAATATGGCAGCCTTCAGGGTCTGATCACTTTGGAAGACATCTTGGAAGAAATCGTGGGTGAAATTACCGATGAATTTGACGCAGAGACCGAGCATCAAGTAACAGCCACGGGTGATGGTGAATTCATGGTGGACGGTGCCACAACCATCCGCGACCTGAACCGCGCCAACGATTGGAACCTGCCGGATGAAGAGGCAAACACCATCGCGGGATTGGTCATTCACGAGGCGCAAATGATCCCAACTGTGGGTCAGGTGTTCTCGTTCCACGGCTTCCGTTTTGAGGTGATCGAGCGCGAAGGCAATCGGATCACAGAGCTGAAAATTCGCCCCCTATAGGCTGACAGTTAACGCCCCGTTCGGTGGCGATTGCGCGCACAACTGCACAGTACGGCCCCACATCTGTACAGTTTGGGGCGCTCAAAACGCGGAATTTTATAGGGATACGGCGCAACTGTGCAGATTAGGCGGTGAATTGTACAGTTTTGCGCTTTTGCGGCCTTAACCCCTTGGCAACGATCGCCTGCGCGTTAACCTTTGCGCAGTGCCGTTAACTGTTGGGTAAGGTTTGGACATCTGGGACGCGGTGGCGGGGTAAACCCCGCCCTACAGTCACGCCAGATTAAGCGCCCTTGTTGACGGCTTTTTTGCCGGCTTTATTTGGATGCGAGCCTTCTTGGCGCGCAACATTGTGCAGCCCCTGATAAGCCGCAGGCTTTTTCACAGGATTTGCATCAGCGCGTTTGACGCGTGGTTTTTTGGATTTAGGCATTTTGGGTCCCTTCAAGAGTTGAAGCGGTCATAAAGGGTTTACCGCCGGATTGTAACCGTGGAGTTTTTGGGAGGGGTTTGGAGTGAGGTAATGGCCGCTTAGAGCCCAAATTACCGAATGCTGCGGGGTTTGTGAATGTTGGCTGTTTGGGTGTAAGACTTCCGAAAAATAAATTAAGGTGATCCCATGCTATGGCACAATGTCTCTCAGATCTTTGAAGTTGATGGTTCACTTCGTGACATCCTCGTCCGTGAGACATCGGTCTCAGATTGGGACAAGTTGATCAGCCTATCGTTCGAACTTGGCGACGTTTCCTACCAGAGCGACGGAGAAGACGCCGTACTTCCAACTTCCGCTACCAAGTTGCTGGTTAGCAAATAATACGCGCACTGCATGAAGGTTGATCTCGGCGGACCTGTAGCAAACGCCCACTTCCATACCTCCGAGGAGATAGAGCTGGACCTTGACCCACGCGAGATAGGGTCTCAAGCATCTCTCGATAAGGTCTTGGATTTCTGCAGTAAGCTTAGCTTGGCATTGGAACGCGACGTTGCAATCACTGAGGAAAGCGATCCTGAAAAAAAACTTGCTGTCTTACTCGTTCGAACAACGAAGCTGGCAGATCGCAATTCATTAATTGCAATCAGGAAAGCAGACGTTGGCGCAGCTGCGGCGAAGGTCGGTAAAGTCCGCATTGTGCCATCCAACCCTACCCGCGCAAAATCTCCCCACTCGCGTCAAACGGTGCCTCTTTCAAAATCACCGCTTTGTGCGCCACGCCCAAAACCATCACCTCGACCTCGTCCCCGGCAACCGCGCCTGATACGAACCCAAGCGCGAGGGATTGTCCGACGCTGTAGCCATAAGCCCCTGATGTCACACGCCCGATCCCTTTGCCGTCTTTAAAGATCGGTTCGTCCCCTGTTGCGTCGGCGTTTGACGCATCGGTTTGGGCGGCGTCCAACGATAGGATCACCATGTGTTCGCGCGCGGGGTTGCCCATTGTTTCAGCCACCGCTGCTTTGTTCAGGAAATCCTTGTCCATTTTGCACAGTCGATCCAAGCCCACTTCTTGGGGCCAGTATTCGGGCGAGTATTCGCGGCTCCATGACCCGTACCCTTTTTCGATCCGCAAACTCATCAAGGCGCGGCTGCCAACGGGGCCCGCGCCGAACGCTTTGCCTGTCTCTAGCAAGGCGGCGTAAAGGCGATCTTGGTCTGCGGTTGCGCAGTGCAGTTCCCAACCCAGATCACCGGTAAAGGAAACCCGCAACGCCAGTACTTTGACCCCAGACAGTTCGATCCATTTCGAGCGCATGAAGGGGAAATCATCCGTCGCAAAGGATGTATTGGTCATGCTTTGCAGCATGGCGCGGCTTTGGGGGCCCGCCACGTTGAACCCGCACATCGCTTCGGTTTCAGAGGTGAACGTTGTCCCCGTCGGCAATGGCACCTCGTTAAAGAAGCGTTTGTGATAGCGTTCGGCCATGCCTGATCCGATGATCCAAAACTCGTCCTCAGCCAATCGTGTCACGGTGAAATCACCCGCGATGCCGCCGCGTTTTCCGATCAACGGCGTCAGACAGGACCGCCCGATGGATTTGGGCATGTTGTTGGCGAAGACGCTGTTCAGCCAGTCAGATGCCCCTGCCCCTTTGCAGCGGTATTTGGCGAAATTCGAGATGTCGATGATGCCCGCGTTGGCGCGTAGCATTTTGCATTCCTCGCCCACAGGCCCCCACCAGTTTTGGCGGGTGAACCCGTCTGTGTCTTTGGTGTCAGGTGTATCTGCAAACCACAGCGGGTGTTCCCAGCCAAAGTTCAGGCCCATAACCGCGCCCATGTCCTTTTGGCGCTGATACACGGGGCGTGTGCGCACGGCGCGCCCCGCACTGCGTTCCTCGTTCGGGAAGTGGATTTTGAAACGGTTGGCATATTGGTCGCGCACCCGTTCTTTGGTGAAGGCCTTACCCTTTGCCCCGTCCGTGGCCCAACTGCCGAAACGCGCCATGTCCCATGGGAACATGTCGTATTGCATCTCGCCCTCAATGATCCACTGCGCCACCATCAGTCCCATGCCGCCCGATTGGCTAAAGCCTGGAATGATGCCGTTACAGCAAAAATAGCCCTTTTTCTCTGGCACTGGGCCAAGCAGGACATTGCTGTCGGGTGACCAGATCATCGGGCCATTGATGACCCGTTTGATGCCTGCGGTTCCTACAACAGGAACACGATCAATCGCGCGCAGCATGTTTTCTTCGATCCGTTCCAGGTCGTCGTCAAACAGATCATGGGCGAAATCCAGCGGTGTGCCGTCTTCGGCCCAGAATTTCATGTTCTTCTCATAAGCGCCGACCAACAGTCCCTGACTTTCTTGGCGCAGGTAATATTCGCCGTCGCGGTCCGCCACGGATGGCAGACGTTTGTCCATCGCCGCGATTTCAGGGATGGTTTCGGTTACGAAATATTGGTGTTCTGTGGGCTGCAAAGGCAGGTCAATACCCGCAAGGGCCGCCACTTCACGCCCCCACAGCCCTGCGGCATTGATCACCCAAGGTGTTGATACGTCGCCTTTTTCCGTGCGCACAATCCATGTGCCATCTGGCTGTTGCTCTGTTCCCAGCACAGGGTTGAACCGCATGATTTCAGCGCCGTTTTGACGCGCACCTGTCGCGTAGGCCTGTGTCACGCCTGATGGATCGACGTTGCCGCCATCCAGTTCCCACATGATGCAACGGATGCCGTCAAAATCGACCAACGGGTGCAGACGCTCTGCCTCATCGCGATCAACCTCGTGGAAGTTCATCCCATACAGTTTCGCCTTGGCCGCTTGCAGACGCAGCTGGTGTTCGCGCTCAATCGTTTGGGCAAGGTACAAAGACCCCGGTTGAAACACGCCACAGCCTTGGCCCGTTTCCTGCTCAAGCTCCTTATACAGCCCCATCGTATAGTGCTGAATACGACTGATGTTGGTGCTGTCGTGCAGCCCGTGGATATTGGCGGCGGCGTGCCACGTAGAGCCCGAGGTAAGTTCATCACGTTCAATCAGAACAACGTCTTTCCAGCCCAATTTGGTGAGGTGATACAGGATCGAACATCCGATTACTCCACCACCGATTACGACTGCTTGTGCATGGGTACGCATATGGACACCGCCCTGAAATGAGGTTTCGTTACCCTTGATCTTCGCAGCTTGAATATCGTTTGATTGCACCAAGGCGACAATATTTGTCGCTATTCGACCAGCCAGACAGG
>JAGSGK010000037.1 GCA_023955215.1 Paracoccaceae bacterium | reverse complement strand
GGCAAAAGCCACCAATCAGGCCCATGCCATATAGTTGTCCGGCTTTTTCTTCAAAGCGGCGGATTAAAAGCATGTCTTTGTAAAGAGCTTTCAATTCGTCAGCTGAGACGTTCGGCTTTTCTGCGGGTTGCTTTGTCGTTTTGCGCGCGGCCATACGGCATCCTCCGTCAAGATAGTTTAGTGTTAAACTATCTCATACATGAATTATTCTTGCGATGCGAGAGGCAATATTCTCAAAGGGTATTCAAGCCATTAATGGTATGTTTTTATTCAAATTTTTGGAAAAATAAAGTTTGAGCGTCGTGGCGATTTCAGCGGATGATGATCTCGTCCGCGCGAACCATTCCCAAAACTGAACGGGCTTGTTCGTCTAAAAGGTCAAGATCAAGGTAGTCATCCGACAGGCGACGCGTCAGGTTTTCCATCTGCTCAACATCTGCTTCTACTTGGATCAATTGAAGCTGAAGGGCTTCGGCTTCCGCCGTGATTTCTACACGGCGGAACAACCCGAAGTCCCCTTGCACTGCTGCAAAAGTAAAATAGACGCATAGGGCAAAAGCCACTGCGAAAAATGTAAACGTCCCCAAAACTGGGGGTGCGATACGGGTCATATGTCTGCCTCAAAACACCTCTTATCGGGTGGTGAGAACACTATGCCATAGGTGATTCGCTGTGTGAATCCCCTAAATCACAAAAACCGTTTATTTATTGGCTTTAGCCCTGCAATGCAGCGACGCCCGGCAGTTCTTTGCCTTCCATCCATTCAAGGAAAGCACCGCCAGCTGTTGAGATGTAAGTAAAGTCATCGGCGGCGCCTGCAAGGTTCAACGCGGCAACGGTATCGCCACCACCAGCAACAGTGATCAAATCACCTGATTTGGTTAGCTCTGCTGCCGCTTTGGCTGATGCCATCGTTGCCTGGTCGAATGGTTCAATTTCAAATGCGCCAAGTGGGCCGTTCCACATCAGCGTTTTCAACGCTTTGAACTCTTTGACGATCAAAGCCGTCGCCGCATCCCCTGCGTCTAGGATCATTTGGCCATCTTCAAGTTTGGTATCGGCGTTCAGCATCACCATTTCGTACTCAGCACCCGCCGCAAAGGCGCGTGAAACACGGCCATCAACTGGCAAGATGACTTTGCAGCCGATGCTTTCCGCTTGCTTTAGGATGTCACGGGCTGTGTCGTGCAGGTCTTCTTCTTGCAAAGAGCTGCCAAGGGATGCGCCCATTGCGCCCAAGAATGTGTTCGCCATGCCGCCACCGATGACGAGCACGTCAAGTTTGCCCACCAAATTCAGCAAAAGATCGATCTTGGTCGATACCTTTGCCCCGCCAACAACTGCGCCTACTGGGCGTTTTGGTGTTGAAAGCGCAGCTTCCAGCGCTGTTAGCTCTGCCTGCATCAGGCGGCCTGCACAGCTTGGCAATAGTTTGGCTAGGCTTGTGGTGCTGGCGTGTGCGCGGTGCGCTGCGGAAAATGCATCGTTGCAGAACACATCGCCAAGTGCCGCAAGGCGTGCAGCAAAGGACGCATCATTGGCTTCTTCGCCAGTGTGGAAGCGGATGTTTTCCAACAAAACGATGCCAGCGGGCAGGGTGCCTGCCTCTGCGGCTTCTAGGGTCTCAACCAAAGTTACGGGTTGGCCAAATGTGGTTTCAAGTTCTGACAGGCAAACGCTCAAGGACAGTTCCGAAACAACTTGGCCTTTCGGGCGACCAAAGTGGGCGATCAAAATTGGCTGTCCGCCCTTTGCCAAAATGTCAGCAACCGTTGGTGCGATGCGCTCAATACGTGTTGCGTCTGTGACTTTGCCATTTTCGATAGGGACATTGATGTCCACACGCAGCAATACGCGTTTGCCGTTGAGCTCCATATCGTCCAGCGATTTCCAACCCATGTGCGTCATCCTTATCATAAATGTAAATTATGGGCGCTGTTTCGCCGTTAATCGACCTAAGGTCAACGGATGAGTGGCGCATGTGCTTGGCAATCGCCGCCGTTCGAATTAGATAACTCGGGAATTAAGTTTTGAGGAGCGCCAAGATGGCCGAGATTAAAGACCCAGAAAACACGATCCTAATGGAGCTGAAAGGTGGCACAGTCACTATCGAGCTTTTGCCAAAGGTTGCACCTTTGCACGTTGAGCGCATGAAAGAACTTGCACGCGCAGGCGAATACGACAACGTCGCATTCCACCGCGTGATCGATGGTTTCATGGCGCAAACTGGTGATGTTGCGAACGGCGACATGGAAGACGGTTTCGACATTCGCGCAGCGGGTACCGGCGGTTCCTCATTGCCAGATCTAAAGGCTGAGTTCTCCAAAGTGCCACACGCACGTGGTTCCATTGGCGCAGCACGTTCCGCCAGCCCGAACAGCGCAAACAGCCAATTCTTCATCAACTTCTCTGAAAACTCATTCCTGAACGGTCAGTACACTGTGTACGGCCAAGTGATTGAAGGCATGAAGTTGGTTGACGAAATCAACCGCGGCGAGCCACCTGCCGAGCCTGATCGCATGATCAGCGTTAAGGTTGCAGCTGATGTATAAGGCCGCAGCACTTGTAGCTTTGATGGCATCGCCAGCAGCAGCGACTGGTATTGCGATCGAAGTGGCTGGTGAAGGTGCGAATGGCACCATCACCATCGACTTGTTTGAAGATGTAGCGCCAGCACACACTGCGCGCATTGCAGGTTTGGCAGCTGATGGCACCTATGACGGCGTGGTGTTTCATCGCGTTATCGAAGGTTTCATGGCGCAAACCGGTGACGTCCAGCATGGCAAAAACCCAAGCGACCTAAGCCAAGCAGGCCGTGGTGGTTCAGATGAGGCAGATTTGCCTGCTGAGTTCTCCGAGCTGCCGTTTGATCGTGGTGTTGTTGGTATGGCGCGTTCGCAAAATCCAAACAGCGCGAACAGCCAGTTTTTCATCATGTTTGAACCAGGTTACTTCCTGAACGGTCAATATACCGTTGTAGGTACTGTCACTGATGGCTTGGACGTGTTGGACGCGATCAAGTTGGGCACAGGTCCAAACGGATCTGTGATTGGCCTGCCTGACGTAATGAAATCAGTCACTGTTATCGACTAATATGCTGGGTGCCGTTGGCACAGTTACATTCAGATAGGAAAAGGGGCGTGCCGGTAGGCGCGCCCCTTTTTTCATTTGTTTTCACATTTCTGTGCAGCATCTGTTCGGGGGCATACGATCTGTCAGCTTTGGGCGAACGCAATCTGGAGGTATGAGATGCGCAGTTTTTTGTTTTCTTGTTTGGTGGCGCTTTGGGCCCCAGTCGCTGTTGTCGGATCACCCGAATTCTGGCAACACGAATGGCCTGAAACTGATTTTAGCCAAACCACGGTAGAGAACTGGGTTGAGGTGTTGTCTGGTGGTCCACCTAAAGATGGCATCCCATCGCTCAGCGATCCAAAATTTATGGCTGCTCTGAGCGAAACAAAGATTACCGATCGTGAACCCGTCATCAGCGTCGAGATCGACGGGGCAAAGCCACGGGCCTATCCTGTGCGTTATCTTATCTGGCATGAGATCGTGAATGACACGGTTGGGGGGGGTGCCGATTGCTGTTACCTTTTGTCCATTGTGCAACTCAGGAATTACATTCGACCGCCGCGTTAACGGTAAGACCTTAAGTTTTGGGGTCACAGGTAAGCTGCGCAATTCCGATATGATCATGTACGACCGTGAAACTCAAAGTTGGTGGCAACAGGCCGAAGGGCGTGGGATTGTCGGTGAGTTGACGGGACAAGACCTAGACACATTGCCAACGTGGATGGAAAGCTGGGCCGAATTCAAGGCACGCAACCCTGATGGTTTGGTCATGGCACAACCAACGACCAATCGCGATTATGGCCGTAACCCATATACGGGCTATGACAGCCTGCAACGCCCGTTCCTCTACTCAGGCGAAGAGCCACCTCATAACATCCCATCCTTGGCCCGTGTCGTTCGTGTGGGAACCCAAGCATGGCCTGTGACGCGTCTGCGTGAGGATGGGGCCGTCACAGAGAATGGTATTACCCTAACCTGGTCCGCAGGGCAGGCCAGCGCGCTAGATACCTCTGACATTGGGGAAGGGCGCGATGTGGGGACGATACGCGTGCGCGATGCACAGGGGCGTGATCTGGCCCATGACGTTATGTTCGCCTTTGCGTTTCACGCCTTCTGGCCCAAGGGCGATTGGATGCTGGGCCGCTAAGCCCAGCCACGGACAGAAACAAAAAAGGCGTCGCAATCAAATGCGACGCCTTTTCTAATTCTTGTGTCGAACAACTTAGCTGGCAGGTTTTGCCTTAGCAGCTGTTGGTGCTTTGCCTGCGTTCAATGGATCGTCCTGACGTTGGACTGAACCTTCAAAGTGTGCACCTGATTCAATTGCGATTGTCTTGTGGATGATATCACCCTCAACACGTGCAGTTGATGTCAGACGAACCTTTAGGCCACGCACACGGCCAACGATGCGGCCATTGATTACAACGTCATCGGCAATCACTTCGCCTTTGATTGTTGCGGTTTCACCGATTGTAAGCAGGTGGGCGCGAATGTCGCCTTCCACAGTGCCTTCAACTTGGATGTCACCAGTTGTCTTCATGTTGCCCGTCACGTGTAGATCAGTGGACAAAACGGATGCCGCAGGCTTTGCCTTTGGCGCGCTTGCCTTGAATTCGCTTTGGGGTTTCGCAGCAGGAGCTGCCGCCGATGGAGCAGCAGAAGTTGCTGGTTTCGCCGCCGCAGTGTCTGTCGGGGCAGGGTCGTTGATTTTGCTTTTAGAAAACATCGTTTGCAGCCTTGATATAAATCATTGGGTTAACAGCTTTACCACCTACACGTACTTCGTAGTGCAAATGGACGCCGGTAACTCGTCCAGAAGCACCCATATCACCGATACGATCGCCACGCGAGACCCTTTGGCCAACTTTTGCACGTAGCTTGCTCATATGGGCATAGCGGGTCTCAATACCAAACTCGTGCTGAATCTTGACCAAACGTCCATATCCTGAGGACCAGCCTGCATGAGTCACAACACCGTCCGCCGTGGCATAGAGCGGTGTGCCATTTGGAGCGGCAAAATCCACCCCTTTATGCATCCGCCGACCACCTGTTTTAGGGTCACGACGAGGGCCAAATTTGGATGTGAAGCGGAAAGCCGCCTTAACAGGATTCGCAAACGGCGCTTTTTGAGCTGCAATCCGGTACAGATTGAGTCGGTCCATTTGGTTCAGCAATTTGTTGGCGCGAAGTGCGTCGGCTGAAGCTTCTTCCCCACGTGTAGAGAAGGAAAGAGGTGTCAGCGGACCACCTTGACCAGAATAACCACGGCGCACTTGTTCGATAATGCGCTCAGTCGGCATACCAGCCGCGCGGAACATTTTGTCGAGTGGCGTGACGGAGACGGTCATGGCTTCTTCAAGTTGGCGGAAAATCTGATCGTTCTGGTCTTTCATGATCGCAATCTGCTGTGCCATTTCATCGGCCCGCAACAACGCATCCTGTGCATCGCGGACAACCTGATCACGTTCAGCAGCCGTTTTTGCTAGGGCTTCGGCAACGAAATCCATCGGCGCGCTGCCGCCAGCAGAGGCAAGGGATGTACCTGCCTCACCACTGTTGACTTGGCTTTGCAGCTCAGCAACCTGACCACGTGCAAGTTCGCGGTCTTTCATTGTGCCACGCAGGGTCAACTGAATCACTTCGATCCCTGTTTCCAACTCGCGACGGTGTGTTTCACTGTTCAACAACTCAGACTGCATCACCGAAATCTGGGCAAGCGCTGCGTTGAAACGGTTTTGCGCGGCCACGGCTTCAACAGCACGACTGTCGCGTTGTGATGAAATTTCGTTCAGGCGAGACTGATAGGTACGCTGGTCGCGCTTGGCCTGTTCACGGAAGTTTCCAGAGCCGATGCTGTCCATCAAGATAATGGCCGTTGCAACGATAGCCCAAGCAACAAGCATCGCACTGCCGGTGAAGGCTACCAACTGCATCATTGGGCGCACCCGAATAAAGCGGGTGTCTGTATCCGACTTTAGAAATACGCGACGCTCAGGAAACATATGTTCCAGTTTCGCATTAATTTTTTGTCCTAGACGTGTTCGCACAGAGCGCGTCCCTTTTTGTCATCCCAGTATAGACGCACGGTTGTCCCAACCCTACGCCACAAGAGGTTGAAATAGACAGTGCTTTGGCATCGAGCAAGGGCGGAGTGCCAATTCAGCGAATCGGGTAGGCGAATTGTGGTAAATTGGCAAAAAACCGCTTATTATAGGGTGGTTGCAGTGCAGACTTCAGGTAGACACGGCCAATGGCCAGTAAAAGTCTGGTGGAATTCCAGCCTCTGCACGCTTCTCTTCGTTAAATGGAGGTTTAAGCGTCGAATGAAAATACGTTGTCACCAAGTCGTGGAAAACAGGTTTGGGGTCTAAATTATTTCGGCCACATAAGAAGTGAAACCACTTCGACCCGTAAGCAACATGCGCCACTTCTTCTGCATAAATAGTTTCAAGTGCCGCAACGGCGTTCTTCTGTTTTGCCTGCTTGAACAGGTAAATCATCTTTGGTGTTACATCTAACCCGCGCGCTTCTAGGACCATGGGAACAACGGCCAATCGCCCCATGAAATCCGTCGCGGTATCTTGGGCGGCCTGCCACATACCAGCATGGGCTGGAAGGGCGCCATAAAAGCTGCCCAATTCCTCAAGGCAATCGGCCATTAGATTGAAATGCTTAGACTCTTCATCCGCACATTTGACCCAATCATCGTAAAAGCCGATAGGCATTTCCACGTCAGGAAACCGCGCAATGATGTCCCAATGCAGATCAATCGCGTTCAACTCAATATGTGCAACGGCGTGAAGCAACGCAATCCGCCCCTCAACCGTTCCCGGTTTGCGGTGGGGGACGTCGCGTGGGTTCAATAACTCTGGTTTGTCTGGGCGACCCGGCTGCATCGGTGGTTCAGCGCGCCCAATTTCTGGAACTTCACCCTCCGCGCGTGCGGCTTGCCACTGCGCCGCGTAACCGCGTGACAGTTTTGCTTTGCCGCGGCCATCCGCACATTTCAAAACATTGACGGCCATTTCGGCCAACGGGATCATTGTATCGCTCACAGGGACTTCACAGCCTCTAGAACCTCTTCAACGTGCCCCGGAACTTTTACTTTGGCCCAAATTTGCGCAATTTTGCCATCTGCACCGATCAAAACGGTGGTGCGTTCAATGCCCATGTCGGTCTTGCCATACATGTTTTTCTCATTCCAAACGCCGTAATCCTCACAGACCGAACCATGTTCGTCTGACAACAAAGGCACCGTTAGGCTGTGCTTTGTGGTGAATTTACCGTGTTTGGTTAGGCTGTCTTTGGAAATGCCAAAAACTTGGGCTCCCGCATCGGCAAACTCTTGCAGGCTCTCAGAAAACCCGATGGATTCCTTTGTGCAGCCTGGTGTATCATCACGCGGGTAGAAGAAAAGAATGACAGACGATCCCTGCAGTGCTGACAGTGTAACGTCGTCCCCACCATCTTGGGGGAGTGTGAAATCGGGTGCAGTAACAGAAACTTCGATCATTTGGTCCTCATTGCTTGGCCGTTGTGATTATGCCTGTCATACTAGCGCGAAGCGGACAAGAATAAAGACATGAGCAGCGATCAAACACCTCCAGCACCGAAAAAGCGCAGTTTGCTGCGCAAAGCGATGCTGTGGCTGGTCGCAATTGTGTTGGTTCTGGCCGTTGTGCTGTTTGTTGGACTGTTAAGCATGGTGGGGCGCACGGTTATTGCGCCTGCTTGGATACAGTCCGCTGTTTCTGAACGCATCAAAGTCGCAGCGCCGCAACTTGAGATCCAATTGGGCGAGATCGAATTCACCTTGGACGACAATTGGGGGCCACAAGCGCTTGTGCGTGATGTGGCGGTGCGCAACCTGCAAGGTGAAGAAATTGTTGCGTTTTCTGAAGCGGGGGCAAAACTTGCGTTGCGCCCTCTGGCACGCGGCGACATAAAACCAAAATCGATTTCAATTTCAGGCGTGTTTGCCACGTTGTTGCGCGACATTGAAGGAAACATGAGTTTGCGTGGTGGATCGGCATTGTCTGCGCCATCCAAAGAGGCCGCAAACTTGCCTGCTTTGATCGAACAGCTTGATGCCGCCTTTGAATTACCAGAACTCAGCGCATTAAGCAGTGCGGAAATTCAGGCGCTGACATTGCGCTATGAAGATACGCGATCGCAACGGGTGTGGGTTATTGATGGTGGGCGGCTGCGTTTGGGCCGCAAAAGCGGGGTTTTGGACCTTTCCGCTGACTTGGCTTTGCTCAGCGGTGGCAGCAGTGTTGCCACGCTTGAGGCAAATTACACCAGTGAATTGGGCGACAAGCGTGCGGAATTTGGACTGAACATTTCAGACATCGCAGCGCAAGACATCGCGCTTCAAAGCCCAGCACTTGGGTGGTTGTCCGTTTTGCGCGCGCCTATCTCAGGTGCTTTGCGCAGTGGTGTGTTAACGGATGGAACGCTCGCGCCACTGAGTGCAACCTTGCAAATCGGGGAAGGTGTTGTGCAGCCCACCGATGCGGCCAAACCCATCCCGTTTTCCTCTGCTCGCAGCTATCTAACCTATGATCCAAAACGCCAAACCATTGATTTTGACGAGTTGTCGATAAAAAGCAAATGGCTGACCGTTAACACTGATGGACAGGCTGTTCTCAGTGGATTGGACAACGGTGTTCTGGATGAGTTGGTAGGACAGTTCACACTGTCAGACATCGCGATCAATCCGGATGATCTGTATGATACACCAGCTTTGTTTGATGCCGCAGACATGGATTTCCAGCTCAAGCTTGATCCGTTCTTGTTCAAGGTTGGACGCCTTCAGATTGCGGACCAAGGCCAGATTTTGCGCCTTGATGGGGATCTATCGGCTGACAAAGAAGGTTGGGACTATGCCGCGAATGCGCAAATGGACGGGATTGATCCCAAGCGGCTTTTAGCGCTTTGGCCTGAAAACCTAGCGATCCCAACACGCAAATGGATCAATCAAAACCTTTTGGCGGGAAGTTTGTCGAATCTGGACGTTGCTTTGCGGGGGGGCGACGATCAACGCACCAATACGTTTGTCAGCTTTAATTTTGACAGTGCTGATGTTCAGTTTATGAAAACAATGCCGCCCGTGACTGGGGCCAGCGGTCATGCAACCATGCTGTCCAATCGGTTTGTTGTCGCGATTGATGAAGGGCAAGTCCGCGCCCCACAAGGCGGTAATATTGATTTCGCAGGGTCGGCCTTCATTATCCCTGATGTGACGCTGAAGGGCAAAGTTGTTGGCGAGGTCCAACTTACAACACAAAGCACAATCACAGCGGCCTTGTCCTTGCTCAACCAACCCAAGTTAGAAGTGATGGATAAAGCGGGCCTTCCCGTCACACTGGCAGATGGACGTGCGGTGTTGGAGGGTAACGTCACGGTTCCATTGCGTCGGGGCGTTCAGTCCAGCGAAATCAAATACAGCGCAACGGGCACGTTGTTATCTGTAAAAGCATCCGGTTTGGTCCCAGACAAAGTTATAGCGTCAAATGCACTGCAAATAGATGTATCCAACAATGGGGTGCGCATCTTTGGCCCGGGGCGGATCGGCAATGTGCCGTTCGATGCGCAATGGTCGCAGGCCATAGGCAAAGACAACGGTGGCCGAAGTCAGATCAAAGGGACAATCGAATTGTCAGAACGCTTGATCGATGAATTCAACATCGGGCTTCCGGCTGGTACGTTTTCAGGGGCGGGCAATGGTGAGCTGACTCTCGATCTGGCAAAAGACGAAGCGCCAGCGCTGTCACTGACCTCAAATTTGCGTGGAGTGGGTATAAGCATTCCTGCCCTTGGGTGGCGCAAATCTGCTAAGGCGGCTGGTCAACTAACCCTGACGGGCAGATTGGGCGAACGACCGGTTATTGATGATATCGTATTGGATGCACCGGGCCTTACCGCGCGTGGCAAAATCACGACCCTCAAGGGCGGTGGTTTGGATCAGGCCAACTTTAGCCGCGTGACGGTGGGCAACTGGCTACGCGCGCCAGTTGTTTTAACGGGCCAAGGCCAAGGGAAACCTGTAAAAATCGATGTGTTGGGTGGCAGCTTGGACCTGCGCAAAGCGGAATTCGGCCAAGGTGGGGGGCAGGGCGGCGGTGACGGCGGCCCATTGAACCTTAGGTTGGACAAGTTGCAGATCACGGACACACTGGCGCTGACTGATATGCGCGGGACCTTTATCACCAAGAACGGCTTGGACGGCAATTTTACCGCGGGGCTGAATGGTGGCACACAAATTAAGGGACAAGTTTTGCCGCAAAACGGGCGCTCGGCGGTGCGGATCAAATCGGACAATGCGGGCGGTGTGTTCGCATCCGCAGGTCTGTTGAAACAAGCGCGGGGCGGCGACCTATCATTGGCACTGTTGCCCGTGGGCAAAGATGGCGCGTTTGACGGTAAGCTTTATGTGGAAAATACCCGTGTGAAAGACGCGCCAGCAATTGCGGCGCTCTTGAACACCTTAAGTGTCGTTGGGCTTTTGGAACAAATGGGTGGCTCTGGCATCCACTTTCAGGAAGTTGAGGCAGATTTCCACCTAACCCCCTCCACTATGACGCTCATAAATGCCAGCGCGGTTGGACCCTCAATGGGGATCTCAATGGACGGTGTTTACGCTGTAGATAAGGGCACACTTGATATGCAAGGTGTGGTGTCGCCGCTGTTCTTCCTGAATGGCATCGGCAGCATTTTCACGCGCAAAGGTGAGGGGCTGATTGGTTTTAACTATAACTTAAGCGGCCCAGCGAAATCTCCCAAAGTCAGTGTGAACCCATTGTCTGTCTTCACTCCTGGTATGTTCCGCGAGATATTCCGCGCCCCTGCGCCCAAAGTACAAAACTAATACGCAGCGCTATCGCCACCGGATCTTTCATCCCATGGTTATAACGCTAACGCTTGATGATCGTTTTACAGGACTGTATGGGCCATTTTATGCAGCTTTCAGATTTTGATTTCGACCTTCCCGAAGACCTTATTGCGACCCGCCCAGCGGTGCCGCGCACGTCCGCACGTTTGCTGGTCGCGCAGGGTGCCCAGACAACGGATGCCCAAGTGCACGACCTTGGCAAATGGCTGCGGGCAGGGGATCGAATGGTCCTGAATGACACCAAGGTTATTCCGGCGCGATTATCAGGCACCCGTGCACGTACTTCGGCCCAAGGGCTGACACAAGCACGTATTGACGTGACCTTGCTTGAACCACAGCCAAATGGCACCTGGGCCGCGTTGCTAAAGCCACTGAAAAAAGTGAAGCTTGGTGAAGAAGTCCAGTTTGGAGCAGGATTGTCTGCGACACTGGAAGGTGTTGCCGATGGTCAGGGCCATTTGCGTTTCAACCTTGACGGCGATGATTTCGAGGCCGCGTTGAACAAGGCAGGCGCAATGCCATTGCCACCTTATATTGCGGCGAAACGCCCCGCTGATGAACAAGATCACCACGACTATCAAACCGTTTTCGCGACGCACACAGGCGCAGTTGCAGCCCCCACAGCCTCTTTGCACTTTGATCAGGACCTTCTAGACGAATTGGCCGCCCTTGGCGTGCAGTTCAGCCGTGTGACCCTGCATGTGGGCGCCGGCACATTTCTGCCCGTTAAAGTCGATGACGTTCTCACCCATAAGATGCATTCCGAATGGGGCCGCGTCAGCGCACAAACTGCTGATGAAATCAACGCAACCAAAGCGGCAGGTGGGCGCGTAATCCCTGTTGGGACCACGGCGCTGCGCCTTATTGAAACAGCAGCACGTGGCGGTAAAATCGAGGCATGGGAAGGGGACACAGACATCTTCATTTACCCCGGCTTTACCTTCAACGTGGCTGACGCGTTGATGACCAATTTCCATCTGCCAAAATCGACATTGATGATGTTGGTTTCTGCGCTTATGGGGCAGGATCGATTGCGTGAAATCTATGATCACGCCATCGCACAAAACTATCGTTTCTTCTCATACGGCGACTCTTCACTGCTGATCCCCGATCAAGCAGATTAACGCCAACAAGACGAATGCGACTTATAGGATGTCGTCTGTGGCACGGACTGCACCCTTGCGACCTGTCACAGGGAATGAGTAAATTGGTATTTTAGGCGTGGAGCGTCGTTATGTTACAAGTTATTTCCAGCGCGTGGGCATTGTTGCTTGGTATGGGCCTATTGATGGTCGGCAACGGAATGCAAAGTACGCTATTAGGTGTACGTGGCCAGATCGAAAATTTCGGTACATTCGAAATGTCGGTGGTTATTTCTGCATATTTCATTGGCTTTCTTGGCGGTTCCCGCATGGCCCCAAACCTGATCCGCAGGGTTGGGCACGTTCGGGTCTTTGCCGCATTGGCCTCCCTTATTTCGGCGGTAATGATCCTCTATCCCACACTTGTTAATCCGTGGGTTTGGGTTTTTGGGCGCATCTTGATCGGGTTCTGCTTTTCTGCCGTGTTTGTAACAGCCGAAAGCTGGCTTAATGATGCGGCAAGTAACGAAAACCGTGGTCAAGCGCTGTCGATCTATATGATCGTACAGACGGCTGGGATCGTCTTGGCCCAAGGGTTGATGGTGACAGCGGATCCCTCTGGCTACGTGCTGTTCGTGATCCCATCCATCCTTGTGAGCATCGCAATCACACCCATTTTGCTTTCCATTAGCCCAACACCCGCCTTTGAAACCACCAAAGCGATGAGTTTGCGCGAATTGATGGGATTTTCCCCCTTGGGCTGCGTTGGTATGTTTTTGCTTGGCGGCGTTTTCTCTGCCCAGTTCGGAATGGCGTCGGTTTACGGGTCTGAGGCTGGATTGTCCGTTGGTGAAATTTCAACATTTGTTGCTACCATCTTTATCGGCGGCATGATCACTCAGTACCCAATCGGGTGGCTGTCTGACCGGATGGATCGCCGCGCGTTGATTGCTTTGACTGCAGCCGTTGGTGCTGTGGGTGCCAGCATTGGTGTGATGTCAAACGGCGACTTCACTCTCATATTGGTAGCTGCATTTTTGATGGGAAGCACGTCTAACCCACTGTATTCACTTCTTCTTGCGTACACCAATGACTTTTTGGATCACGAGGATATGGCTGCGGGTTCTGGCGGAATGATCTTTCTAAACGGGCTTGGTGCCGTAAGTGGCCCGTTGATAACGGGGTGGATGATGGGGGTTTTTGGCCCCTCTGGTTTCTACATGCTGATTGGCGTTCTGTTCGCGATGCTTGCGATTTACGCGGTCTACCGTGCGACCCAGCGCGCCGCTATTCCTGTTGATGAAACAGGTAGTTTTGTTGCGATGTCCCAGTCTGCAATGACACCTGTTGCGATGGAAATTGCGCAAGAATACGCGATTGAAACCGATCTAGAGGACGAAAGCGAAATCCCTGCCGAATAATATGACGCAATTGTCGCAAATAGTGACTGTTCTTTTTTGCAAGCTAGGCTAACGTCGAATTATTGACGCTATGGAATTGCAGGAGAATTCACCATGGTTGGGCCGGATGATGTGTTGCGCTTTTGGTTAGATGAATGTGAACCAAAACAATGGTACGTGCAGGACGACGCACTTGATCAAGAAATCCGTGATAAGTTCATGGAAACATGGGAAGGGGCCTGTGCAGGCCGTCACTCACTGTGGCTGACCTATCCCAACGGTGCATTGGCCTACATCACACTGATGGACCAATTCCCACGGAACATGTTCCGCGGTTCAGGCAAAGCATTCGCATCTGACCGCGCCGCGCTGGCCGCAGCCAAATCCGCGATTGATAAGGGATGGGACATGCGAGTCGATGAACCCGCGCGCCAGTTCTTTTACATGCCGCTGATGCACTCTGAAAACCTATGTGATCAGGAACGTTGCGTACGCTTAATGTGCGACCGTATGCCTGAGCAGGGGCCGGGCAATTTGTTGCACGCGCGGGCACACCGCGATGTGATCCGCCAATTTGGCCGCTTCCCGTATCGCAACGATGCTCTGCAACGCGCAACATCAGTCCATGAACGCGCCTACCTCGAAGCGGGTGGATATTCATCGACATTGCGTGACCTTCAGGCGGACAAAGCAGCCTAAACCCCTGTTTCTAAGCACCTAAGCTTATTGTTAGGAAATCCCTGATAGAACGCGGGTCACGCGAATTGCATCCTGTGCAAAACTAGTTTAACGGTGAACTAAATTTGAAACGCTGCAATGTGAGGGCGCAACATGGCTGACACTTCCTTTGATCTGATTGTTATTGGGGCAGGCCCCGGTGGCTATGTGGCTGCTATTCGCGGCGCGCAATTGGGGATGAAGGTCGCCGTTGTTGAACGCGAACATCTTGGTGGCATCTGCTTGAACTGGGGCTGTATCCCAACCAAAGCGATGTTGCGTTCGTCCGAAGTGTTCCACTTGATGCACCGCGCCAAAGAATTTGGCCTGAAAGCAGACAACATTGGCTACGATCTGGACGCAGTTGTGAAACGTTCACGCGGCATCGCGGGTCAACTGTCCAGTGGCATCGGTCACTTGATGAAGAAAAACAAAGTCACCGTATTCATGGGCGAGGCGAAAATTCCTGCCAAAGGCAGTGTTTCCGTCAAAGGTGAAAAAGGCTCACAAGAGCTGACAGCCAAGAACATCGTTCTGGCCACAGGCGCACGTGCACGCGAATTGCCAGGCCTTGAGGCAGATGGCGATTTGGTCTGGACATACAAGACGGCACTGACGCCACCGCGCATGCCGAAAAAGCTGTTGGTTATCGGGTCTGGTGCGATCGGAATTGAATTTGCCAGCTTCTACAACACGCTGGGTGCTGACACGACTGTGGTCGAAGTCATGGACCGCGTTTTGCCAGTTGAAGACGAAGAGATAAGCGCATTCGCGAAGAAATCTTTTGAAAAACAGGGCATGAAAATCATGCAAAAGGCGATGGTCAAAAAGCTTGACCGTTCCAAAGGCAAAGTGACTGCCCATATCGAAAAAGATGGTAAAATAACAACTCAAGACTTTGATGCTGTCATTTCAGCGGTCGGAATTGTTGGAAATGTTGAAGGGCTTGGCCTTGAAGAACTAGGCGTAAAGCTGGATCGCACCCATGTTGTGACTGACGAATACTGCCGCACTGGCGTTGATGGCTTGTATGCGATCGGTGACATTGCAGGCGCGCCGTGGCTCGCACACAAAGCCAGCCACGAGGGCGTGATGGTTGCCGATTTGATCGCTGGCAAACACGCACATCCCGTAAAACCGGAAACGATTGCGGGCTGCACCTACTGCCACCCTCAAGTGGCATCAGTTGGCTATACAGAAGCCAAGGCAAAAGAACTGGGTTACGACATCAAAGTGGGCCGTTTCCCCTTCATCGGCAACGGTAAGGCAATTGCTTTGGGCGAAGCAGAGGGATTGGTTAAGACAATCTTTGACGCCAAGACTGGCGAATTGTTGGGCGCACACATGATTGGCGCTGAGGTGACTGAGATGATCCAAGGCTACGTTATCGGCCGTCAGCTCGAAACAACCGAAGAAGATTTGATGAACACGGTCTTCCCGCACCCAACGCTTTCTGAAATGATGCACGAAAGTGTCTTGGATGCATATGATCGCGTGATTCACATGTGATTGAGCAGGGCACCTAAACTTCAGGTGCCCTTATGCTACATCCAAATCGACTATTATCAATAAAAACAATGCGCTGCGGACCTGCAGCACATTTTTCGTTTGGACCCAGAGCACAGGCATATTTGACATGAGCAAGACACCATTCGGCCTCGTCTTTCTACTTTGGGGCGCAGGATTAGGCGCGGCGGCGCAATATGCCAAGGTCAGTGTGGTTTTTGGCCAATTGCCCGGCGTCTATCCTGATGCAGGCGCTGGACTTGGCTTTGCCGTGTCTTTGGTTGGGTTCATCGGGATCATCTTTGGCGTGGTAGCGGGGCTTCTGGTCGCACGTTTGCGTTATCGTC
>JAGSGK010000116.1 GCA_023955215.1 Paracoccaceae bacterium | reverse complement strand
GTGAAATCAACCGCATACTCTAAGAAAGATGTCGGAATAAACTGAGTATGGCCCATGGCACCGGCCCAACTACCCTTCATGTTCGCAGGTGTCGTGTCGCCGTTTTGAATGATCTTTAGCGCTGCAATAAGTTGTTCTTCAAAGAACGCACCTCGTCGCCCATCGTAAGCAAGTGTCGCGAGCGATTGGATGACATCATTGTTGCCGCGAAAGCTGCCATAGGCACTTTCCAATCCCCATATTGCGGCAACAACCTCTTTGTCTACACCGTACTTTCGTTCAATCGCGCTCAACGTCTTTTGATGTTTCGCAAGCGCGGCCTTACCGTTCGAAATACGTGTGTCGGAAACTGCGGTTTTCAGATAGTCCCAAATCGTCTTGGTAAATTCAGATTGATTGCGATCACGTTCAATAATGTCTGTATCATAGCGTATGCCAGCCAATGCAGTTTCCAGAACACGCTGATCAATACCTGCCTCAGCAGCGCGTTTCTTGAAGCCACGCAGCCAGCGTTTTAGGCCACCATCTGACGCAACTTTGATCGGCGCAACATCGGATTGATTGAGGATCACAAGGTCCGTTAAAGGTGTCGTTGGTGCTGTTGCTTGAAACGAAACTGTTTGAACCACATCGTTCCCAACAGAAGGGAGAGTGGGGCCCATGATACCACCAGCAGAGAGCTGGCTAGAACTGACAATGCCAATCGCCACAAAAAAGAGACCTTGAAGTTTCATAGATACGCCCCGCAAATTTATCGATTGTTTCGAGCCTAGCAACAAACAACCCACTGCGGAAGCAATCAATCCAATGGCTTGCGATCTGCCGCCGATGGTCCATCGCCTTCACGGATAAGATCAAGATGCTCTCGCAACAACGCAACGCGGTGGGGGCGGAAACTTTGATCGGTGACATCTAGCGTCAGCATACGATCAAGTCGGAACACCCGAAAATCCTCACGCAAGAGGCACCAGGCCAAAAGGCAATTGTTGAAGTCCATGAAAACAATGCCCAAGGGTTTGGCACTACGCGTCGTCGCCTGCCCATTGTTATCGACATAATCAAACCGCACACATTTCTCATCCCACGTTGCCCCTCGCAAGACGGAGACGTCAATGACAGGTGGCGTTGGTTTGCGAAAACGTCGCGCATCCAGAACAGCATGTTTAAGGCGGTGTGCCTGACGTTCAGGAACGCGCGACTGAATTTTGCCAAGGGCGGATTTTGCAGCTTTAGACAACGCGGGATCACCGACAACCATTACGTTTCGAAGACCCAAAACCAGCGCTTCCAATTCGTCGTTTTCAAATCCTAGGGGCGGCAGTGATGCATCCTCAATCAAGGTAAAGCCAAACCCAGCCTCCCCATCGATGACCGCGCCTAAACTGCGGAGTGTATCGATATCACGATAAATAGTGCGCACTGACTTGCCCAGGTCATCAGAGAGCTGGGCTGCCGTTATTGGCGGCGACAAACGCCGCAAACTTTGCATCATTTGGAACAGGCGATGGGTGCGTGACATAATTTTACTATCATAGATCGTACTGACATTAATTGACAGCAGAGACCCCTAGATCAAAATCATCTGATAAAGGAATTTCAAATGGTCACTCTCGTCGCGTTTCCCGCCATGTTTGGCACCCGCAGCTCAAGTCCGTTTTCGATCAAAGCAGAATACCTGCTAAATATGGCGGGCGTACCTTGGACCAGACAAGATGAAAGCGATCCACGCAAATGGCCAAAGGGCAAGTTGCCCGCCATTGTTATCGATGCCCGCGTTGTTGGTGGGAGCGATGGTATTCAGAAGTACCTTGAGGACCAAGGTCACGATCTACACAAAGGGCTGTCTGAGATCGACAAAGCCAGCGCACATGCGTTTGCCCGCATGGCCGAGGAACACATGTACTTTCATTTGGTGCTGGACCGTTGGGGTAATGATGATGTTTGGCCCACCATCCGCGATGCATATTTCGCGACCATTCCCAAACTACCGCGCTTACTTGTAACGCGTGGTTTACGGTCCAAACTGATGGCAGGCATGATGGCGCAAGGCCTAGGTCGTCTAACGCCAGCTGAGCGGATGGAACGCTTGGAACATGATCTAATCGCGATTAAAGCGGCTCTAACACGGGGTGATTACCTATTCGGTGATACACCTTGCGCAGCAGATGCAAGCGTTGCCGCAGTTCTTGCCACAATGCGCGCGACGCCCGTTGAAACGATACTATCGCGGCGCATTACCAGTGATCAGGTGCTGTCTTCTTATATCGATCGCGTCGACGCGGCCCTTGGTTAGGGCCGCGAACGATTCACTTTACGCTTCATCTTGGCGCTTTTGTGCTTAGCTTGCCCCGCTTTGCGGCGTGGTGAGCGACCCGCAGGGGATGAACGTCCACCGCGTGGAACCTCTTTGCCCTCAACTGTCAGCAACTCTAGTGCAACGCCACCAGTGATCGGCGCGGCCTCTGTCAACTTTGCGGTGACCTGTTGACCAATGCGGTAAGTAAGTCCCGTATCTGCACCCATCAACGTTCCGGCTTCGCGATCAAAGTGGAAGTATTCACCACCAAGTGAACGAATTGGAACCAAGCCATCAGCGCCGGAATCATCTAGTTTGATGAACATCCCGAACTTTGCGATCCCGTTGATGCGGCCAGTGAACTCTTCGCCCACACGCTCGGACAAATAGCTCGCTAAATAGCGATCTGTCGTATCCCGTTCCGCCATCATCGAACGGCGTTCAGTGTCGGAAATATGGGTCGCTGTTTGCTCTAGCTCGTCCACATCCGCGGGGGTCAAACCATCGTCGCCCCAACCATGTGACGTGACCAATGCACGGTGCACGATCAGATCAGAGTAACGGCGAATAGGTGACGTGAAGTGCGCATAGCTTTTCAGCGCGAGGCCGAAGTGACCAAAGTTGGTCGGGCTATAATAAGCCTGCGTCATGCAACGCAAAGTCGTCAGGTTGATCAACTCTTCATCATCCGTGCCAGCAGCTTGTGCAAGCAAGCGGTTCAAATGTGAGGTCTGCAAAACTTGACCACGGGCAAGGTTTAGGCCTGTCGCGCTGGCGGTCTCACGTAGCGCGTTCAACTTCTCAGTTGATGGCTCTTCGTGAACGCGGAACAGTTGCGCAGTTTTCTTAGCAATCAGCGTTTCGGCAGCGGCGACGTTGGCCAGTACCATCAGCTCTTCGATCAACTTGTGCGCATCTAGACGATCTTTGAAATTCACGGATTGTACAGTGCCGTCATCACCCAAAACGATCTGGCGTTCTGGGAGGTTCAGCTCAAGCGGCTGACGCAATTGGCGGGCCTCAACAAGCGCTGCATAAGCTGCGTAAAGTGGCTTAATAGCAGGCTCTAACAAGGCCGCAGTGCGTTCATTCGGGTTGCCATCCATCGCCTCTTGGACTTCTTCATAATGAAGGGACGCAGGCGACCGCATGAGGCCGCGAACGAATTCATGGCTTAGCTTTTGACCATGGGCATCAAGCTTCATGCGCACTGCGATACAAGCGCGCGGGACACCTTCGTGCAAGCTGCATAAATCGCCAGACAAACGATCTGGCAACATAGGCACAACGCGGTCAGGGAAATAAGTAGAGTTCCCGCGCTTACGCGCTTCGCGATCTAGTGCAGAACCCGGTGTCACGTAAGCTGCAACATCAGCGATAGCGACCCATACGATGTGGCCGCCTTCGTTCTCTGGATCGTCATCAAGGTGCGCATAACATGCATCATCGTGGTCACGTGCATCAGACGGATCAATCGTGACCAATGCCATTTCACGCAGGTCTGTGCGGCCATCCAATTCCATCGGTGTATGCGCGTCGGCTTCGGCCACCACGTCATCAGGGAAATCGTCAGGGATGTTGTGCTGGTGAATCGCAATCAGTGACACGGCCTTTGGTGCCGATGGATCGCCAAGGCGTTCAACAATGCGTGCCTGCGGACGGCCCATGCGGCCCTTTGGACCGGACTGCTCTGCTTCAACCAATTCACCGTCTTTAGCGCCGTTCATAGAACCCGCGCCAACCAGCCATTCATCGCTTTGGCCTTTGTCGATCGGAACAATACGGCCGCCTTCGGCACCTTTGCGAAAGACACCCAAAACGCGCTGTGGGTTTGTACCAACACGGCGGATCATGCGACCCTCATAGGCGTGTGTATCGCCCTCAACGGCGGTTAAGCGTGCAAGGATACGATCCCCTTCGCCCAGCGCTGGTTCAGATGCTTTGATCACCAGCAGAACAACAGGTTCCGCACCAGTGCCGTGCCACTCCATCGGTTTGGCGTACAGATCACCGTCTGTACCCACGACCGTCACTTGCAATACGCTGACAGGGGGCAAACGATCTGGGTCGTTATAGGATTTCTGACGCTTCTCAAGATGCCCTTCGGCTTCGAGTTCTTTGAGCAAGCGTTTCAAGTCGATACGCGCAGCCCCTTTGATCCCAAAGGCCTTCGCGATATCGCGTTTGGCAGTCAGCGTTGGATTGGATGTGATCCAATCAAGAATTTCGGGCTTTGTAGGGATACGGCTCATGGCGCCCGAATAGCACGCTAATGCGCCAACGTCATCGCAAATCGTCTACGGTGTCAATGTCTTGCAATTCATCGATCAAAGCGACCCTTAGCCCGCCTAGGCTAGCACGGGTATCGCCAAGCGCATGTTCCGTCGACCAACGTACATCTTGGAATAATTTTGGAGGCATTGGATTGGTTCGCTTCAACCCAACCAACCAAAATCCCCCGTCAGGGGCAGGACCAAAAACGGCATCAGATGTGCCCAACGCTGCAAAAGCGCGCCCAATTTGAACAGGGCCAATGTCCGGAATGTCGGCACCGATTACGCATACTGGCCCAACAGGGATAGCCTGCATAACCCAAGCCATACGGTCCCCCAAATCTCCCTGCCCCTGTGCAATGCGTTCGAAATGCGCAGGCCAAACACGACTAAGCATTCCAGCACGATCAGGCGCGACAGCCAAAACAACGTTCCAACGTGGATCATCAATGCGGCGCAGCAGACGTTTCACCTGATGGCGGAACCACCATGCCGCAGCCGTTAGACCGATATCTTTGCCAAGGCGTGTCTTTACCCGCCCAGCCCGTGGTTCTTTGAGCATGATGATCAAAGTCGGACGGATCATAAATCCAGTTCCATGTCACGATGTTCGATCTCAGCATCCAAAAAGATCGGACCATAAGCGCGGTATCCAAGTTTCTCATAGAACGGAATCGCGTACATTTGTGCCCCTAACATGGACCTTTTTACGCCTTCTTGAGTTTTGCAAACCTCAATAGTCTTGCGCATCAAAGCGGCACCAAGGCCGGTCCCACGCTGATCTTTAAGCACACAAACACGTCCGATTTTTGCCGTGTCGCCTTTGATCAAAATCCGTGCCGTTGCTTTTGGAACCCCATCAACCGTCGCCAAAACATGTATCGAAACTGGGTCTAGATCATCGATCTCTTCTTCCTCAGAAACGCCCTGTTCCCCAATAAAAACCGTGCAACGCAAATCACGACAGGCTTCGATGTCGTCGGTTTGATGGATCTCGATGCTCATGCAAAATAGTCCCGCAGGATACGGCCATAGATCGATTTCAGTTGGTGAATATGCGCGACTTTCACATGCTCATCGACTTGATGCATCGACTGCCCTACCAGTCCGAATTCGACGACAGGGCAATGGTTCTTGATAAACCGCGCATCAGACGTGCCGCCTGTGGTACTTAGCTCTGGAACAATATTGGTTTCCGCTTGAACAGCAGCGCTGACCAAGTCCGACAGCTCACCCGGAGCGGTGACAAAACTCTCACCTGAAATCTTGATCCTCAGATTAATCTCTACCCCAAACTCTGCGATAATCTTATCCGCCTCACACTGCAGCCAAGCACTTAGGCTTGCACCGGAATGGGTGTCATTAAAGCGAATATTTGCCGCAGCAGAACAATCCGCGGGAATCACATTGGTCGCTGGATTGCCTGTATCAACGGTAACAACAGCCAACGTAGACGCATCAAAATGATCAGTACCTGTGTCCAGCTCGTGCGAGGCCAAACGATCCATTAGGCGCATCATCGCAGGAAGCGGGTTGTTTGCACGGTGCGGATAAGCCGCGTGCCCCTGTTTACCCGTGAGCTTAAAGAAGGCTGTCAGCGATCCGCGACGTCCGATCTTAATCATATCGCCCATCTCATTCGGGCAAGTTGGCTCACCAACCAAGCAAACGGACATCGCCTCGTTATTGTTGTCCATATGCTCCAGCAACGCTGTGGTACCATCGATAGCATCTGCTTCTTCGTCGCCAGTGATGGCAATGATCAGCGCGCCGTCAGGTGGCGTTTCTTTGACAAAATCAACCGCGGCAGCAGCAAACGCAGCAACGCCGGATTTCATGTCAGTGGTACCGCGCCCATACATGATGCCATCTTTGATTTCCGCACCAAATGGAGGCATGGTCCATGCCGCCTCATCGCCAAGCGGAACAACATCAGTGTGACCATTAAAACCAAAGGTGCGCGCGTGCCCTTTTTCGCCCCAACGAGCGAACAAATTCCGTATTCCACCGCGGTCTGCCCAGCTGAGTTCAAAGCCCGCATCACCCAATAGGTTCGCAAGTATGTCTAACGCACCCGCGTCAGCAGGTGTGATGGACGGGCAGCGTACTAAATCTGCTGTGAGTTCGGCGGGATCTATACCAGACATAGTGTTTCCTATGGTTTTCATCAAAGTTGCTTATAGGAATGTGGCGAAAATGGCGCGATGCCAAGTCCCTTCTGACGTAATTCATTAACAAAACGTAAAAACTCCTGCTATGCTGACGACAATAATATGACCCGAGGCAGGGCACTTAGCAGTATAAGCCGTCAATGAACGGCGCTCGTACCAACGATGTACGTTATAAAAGCACAGGATAACCTGTGGGCTGTTGGCGTGTTTTGTCTCCTAAATTGGGCAGAGGCAAAATGGTAGCAGCATCGGAACTTCCGATCGATACAGGCGCGACGGCCGTTGAAATGGCACAGAATATCTTTGGTAGCGGCGTTGTCGTCACCGGAGCTACATTCTCTGGCGATAACGATTCATCAGGCATCTATACAAATGGCGATACAGTTGCGCCCGGCGTCACTCCCGGTGACACGGGTATAATCTTGTCGACTGGCGATGCAGAGGACTTTACCAATTCCTCCGGCCAATCGAACCAATCCAACAGCACATCAACCAACACGAGCGGCGTTAATAACAATGCACAGCTCAACGCTGCTGCTGGCGCTGGAACGCGTGACGCAGCCATTCTAGACATCGACTTCATTCCGACAGGCAGCGTTATGACAATGAAATTTGTCTTTTCGTCAGAGGAATACCCAGAATTCTAAAACTCCGTTTATCAGGATTTTGTTGGCGTTTGGATTAACGGTACACAGGTCGACATGGCTGTCGGCAACGGTGATACCGATCCCGGCAACGTCAACGGCACAAACAACCAAAACCTATACAACGACAACACCAGCGACCAATTCAACACTGAGATGGATGGCTTTACAGTCACGCTGACGTTGACGATCCCCGTTGTCTCTGGCTCGACCAACTCGATCCGTATCGCCATCGCCGACGTTTCGGATAGCAGCTATGATTCAAACCTTTTGATTGCAGGTGACTCTCTGCAAACATCAGTCATCGCGCTTGCAGACAGCACGAATGTTTACCCAAACGGTGCCACCAACCTTGATGTCCTGGCAAATGACACGAACGGCGGCGTAGGAACACTTACGATCACACATCTAAATGGTGTCCCTGTTGTTGTTGGTACGCCTGTCGTTTTGCCAACGGGTCAAACTATCTCTTTGAACGCCGATGGCACGGTGAACATCCTTGGGGATGGAGACAACGAGAACTTCAACTTCACCTATACTATCGATGACGGCACCAACACGGACATCGGTATCGTCAACGTCAGCTCGATACCCTGTTTCGTAGCGGGTACTTTAATTGCAACTGAATTGGGTCAGCGCAATGTTGAATCGCTCGAATTGGGCGATCTGGTCATGACCAAAGATGATGGCCTTCAGCCATTGCGTTGGAAAGGTCAGCGCACCGTCGCAGCCCAAGACGACTTTGCACCCATCCGCATTTGCGCCAACACATTCGGTCAACATAATGACTTAATGGTTTCACCCGAACACCGCGTCCTGATCCGCGATAACTTGGCCGAATTGTTGTTCGGTGAACAAGAGGTCTTGGTCTCTGCAAAAGAACTGGTAAATGACCGCTCTGTAACACGATGTGTTGGCGGGGAAGTGACTTATGTCCATCTCATGTTTGATCGACATCAAGTTGTCTATTCGGCAGGCCTTGCCACCGAGAGCTTTTTACTAGGTCCTCAAACAACAAAAGTGTTTGAACGCAAAATTATTGACGAAATTTGCACCTTATTCCCAGAGATCGATCCAGAAACCGGACTTGGATACAGTCCAGCAGCACGCCGTGTGCTCAAGCATTTTGAAGCGCAGTTGTTGCGCAAAGTTCAAGACGTGGCGTAACCTAAAATGACGTGGATCGCATCAAAAGACCATCAAGAGGCCCGCTTTAGTCCTAATGGGCTCGGCGTTGACCGTCATGAAACACCACTCGTGGAGCTGTCGAGCAATAG
>JAGSGK010000258.1 GCA_023955215.1 Paracoccaceae bacterium | reverse complement strand
GGTGGGAACCAACGCACGATCAATCCCAATGTCGTCCCCAACCCGCGAGAGCGCAAATCGAATGCACGCCAGCGCAAAACAGTCAGCGCGGACCACAACGGAGAATAGCGGGCGTGGTGTAGCACTGATTTGAGAGGTTTAAAGAACATAGCACCGTATGATCGTCTTCTGTGGTGATACCAATCGAAAACGTATGAATTTGTAGAAGTGCTTGGTTTTCAGTGCATAATTAACATTTTTTGGGTGCCGATCTCGACCACCGATTGTGTTCGGCGCAGAGTTCGACACCTCAAAAACAGAAAAACCCCGCCTGCTTGCACAGACGGGGTTTCCCCAAATTGTTTTAACTAAGCTTACAGCCCAGTTGAGACGTCGATGGAGTTACCCTCTTCGAGAGTCACATACGCCTTTTTCACGTCTTTCCGACGACCCAGCGCACCGCGGAACCGTTTCACTTTACCTTTAGTGATCGCGGTGTTCACGGCTTTAACCTTTACACCAAAGAGAGCTTCAACAGCCGCTTTGATCATTGGTTTGTTGCTGTCGATTGCCACTTCGAAAACAACAGCGTTTGCTTCAGAAGCACGTGTCGCTTTTTCTGTGATAATCGGTTTACGGATTACGTCGTAATGTTCTGCCTTAGTGCTCATTTCAGTCGAGCCTCCAGTGCTTCGATCCCGGATTTCGTGATGACAAGTGTATCACGCTTTAGGATATCAAATACGTTTGCACCCATTGTCGGTAGGATATCCAAACCTTCAATGTTGCGTGACGCTTTCAGGAAATCTTCGTTCACAGAAGCACCGTCGATGATCAACGCACGTTTCCAACCAAGGTTTTTAACAGCCTTAGCAAGAGCAGATGTTTTGCCATCAGTGTTTACGTCTTCAATGATTACCAATTCGCCGGCTTTGGCTTTGGCGGACAATGCGTGACATAGACCCAATTTACGGAACTTTTTAGTAAGATCGTGGCCGTGCGAACGCACAACTGGACCTTTGTAAACACCACCACCGCGGAAGATCGGAGCAGAACGTGCACCGTGACGAGCGCCGCCGGTACCTTTCTGACGATAGATCTTCTTGGTAGAGTAGCTCACTTCTGAACGTGTCTTAACCTTGTGTGTACCAGCTTGTGCATTGTTGCGCTGCCAGCGAACAACACGGTGCAAGATGTCTGCACGTGGCTCAAGACCAAACAGGGCCTCGTCCAAATCCAGAGTACCAGCAGATGTGCCGTCCAGTTTGATTACGTCAAGTTTCATGCTTCACCACCTTCCGCAGGCGCTTCGGCTGGTGCCGCTGCAGCTGCTGATTTCAAAGCGGCCGGGAAAGGCACGCCATCAGGCAATTTCTTTTTCACAGAATCTTTAACTGTAACCCAACCACCTTTGGAGCCAGGAACGGCACCTTTGATCATGATCAAGCCACGTTCTGCGTCAGTTTTTACAACTTCAAGATTTTGCGTAGTTACACGAGCAGCGCCCATGTGACCGGCCATTTTCTTGCCTTTGAAAACTTTACCAGGATCTTGACACTGACCAGTGGAACCGTGCGAACGGTGAGACACGGAAACACCGTGCGTCGCGCGCAAGCCACCAAAGTTGTGACGCTTCATGGCACCTTGGAAACCTTTACCAATGGATGTGCCTGATACGTCAACTTTTTGACCGTCAAGGTAATGCTCAGCGGACAGTTCTTCACCGACGCTGATCAAGTTATCTTCGGAAACACGGAATTCGACCAGCTTACGCTTTGGCTCAACCTTTTGTGCAGCGTAGTGGCCGCGCATGGCTTTGCTTACACGTTTCACCTTGGGCGTACCTGCACCAAGTTGAACAGCTGTGTAGCCGTCTTTTTCCATTGTCCGTTGTGTCACAACCTGAAGGCCGTCCAATTGAAGAACAGTAACAGGGATCTGTTTACCATCTTCCATGAACAAGCGGGTCATGCCCAATTTCTTTGCGAGTACTCCAGAGCGCATAATCAATACCCCCCTTAAGACTGCAACTTGATCTCGACGTCCACACCAGCGGCAAGGTCGAGCTTCATCAGCGCGTCTACCGTTTGTGGAGTCGGATCAATGATATCCAGCAAGCGCTTGTGCGTGCGGATTTCAAATTGGTCACGGGATTTTTTGTCAACGTGTGGACCACGTAGAACTGTGAATTTTTCAATCTTATTCGGCAGCGGAATTGGGCCGCGAATAGATGCACCGGTACGTTTAGCGGTGTTTACGATTTCCTGTGTGGACGAATCCAACACGCGGTAATCAAACGCCTTCAAACGGATGCGGATATTTTGGCTTTGTGCCATTTGTCATCATCCCTAACTAGGGCTTAGATCGGAGAGGAGGATGTACGCTCACCGCACACCTTCATCGCGTCTTTGTAAAGAACTGAGAAGGGCGCGCAAAAGCACACCCCAACAGAACTTGGCCGCGTTTAGGTCGAGTCGCGGATGAAAGCAAGTAATTGTTGGGCGAATCCCAAAGAAACCTTAGGCGGCGGGTGGCTTTGCCTTTTGGAGGTAGTCATCCATCGCTGGCTTATAGTGCGTCAGCTCGTCTGATACCGCTGCATACTGATGGATGCGCGCCTCGTAGGCGACGATAGTTTCAGGCCAAACAACCGGCAGATTGAATGCCGCTTGAAACGCTTTGATCCATGCGAAGGTCACTGCAAACCCACAATCGCACAACCACAGCTTATCCGTTGGTAGGGTTGGATCGCTAATCAAAAGCGCCAAGGCCTCAAGGTGTTTGGAAATAGCAGCACCGCCAGCTTTAACGGCTTCTGCGTCGCGGGTCTCGTAAGCCACTTGGGCATAGAGGGCACGTACTGAGGGCTCTAAACGCGTATCATGGAAACGCCCCTTCTCACGTGCCTTGGCACGCAACTGCACGTTGTCAGGCAGCATTGGCGTCTGAGGGAAGGCTTCATTCAGGTATTCAGCAATTGCCTCGGAATCCGACAACATGAATCCTTCATGGATCATTGCGGGCAAATTGCCTGATGGCACGATCGCTTTGTATTCTGCTGAACCGTAGCCACCTGGGGGCGGCAGTTCTTCCCATGCAATCGACTTGTGGCGCATCATAACGCGCAGCTTGGCGCAGTAGGTCGCAACGGGAACGGTGTATATAGTCAGCATATCAAACCTGCCTGTCAGAAATGAAAAAGGGCCAGCCGAACAAACGACTGGCCCGATAGTAATAGAGTGCGATTATTCAGCCAACAGCTGCCATTTCACGCCCAATTCGTCAAAGAAGCCTTGCTCTTGCTTCAATGTAATCCACGTGTTCACGTAGTTGATCCACACTTGGTCTGCTTGTGGCAACAACATCGCGATTGGTGTTGGTGAACGGCCTTCAGCCACAGGCACGATCATCAGTTGGTCATACTGAGCAACCAGTTTGTTTGCTTCGACGTTTGACGTGATGTTTGCGTCTGCACGGCCTGACAACACTTCTTGGAAGTCACGCGCTGGTGCTTCGACGATGCGGTGTGTTGCATCTGGGAAGTACTGCTTCACTTGTGTTTCTTGTGTTGTGCCCAATGTGGCCGCAACAGAAACATCTGCTTTGTTCAGGTCGTCCCAGCTGTTGAAACGGTCTGCGTTTTTCTTCAGCGTCAATGGCACTGTTGCCAATGAGAAGTAGCTGTCGGAATAACCAGCGGCTTTTGCGCGTGCGGGTGATACAGATGCAGAACCGGTGATGTGGTACTGACCGGATGTTACGCCTGCGACCAGTGTTTTCCAGTCTGTTGGTACGAATTCAACTTCAACACCGAGGTCGGCAGCCAAAGCTGTCATCACGTCGATGTCGTAGCCCTCATATGTGTTTGTCGCGATGTCACGCATGGACATCGGGTTCCAGTCACCGGTTGTTCCAACTTTTAGAACACCACCGGACAGGATTTCGCTTAGCGCGGACTGCGCGTTTGCTTGGACTGAGCTCGCGGCCAGAATGACGGCGGTTGCTGCAATTTTAAATATTTTCATTTGTTTCCCTTTTCAAACGGTAGTTGATAGCTAGCTTGCCAGATAGGATTGGAAAGTCCTAGTGCCAAGAAACTATTTTTCGGTGCCAATTCGTTAACGAAACCGTGAACATTGGAAAGCAATCTCGTTTATGACTGATCAACCAAATCTAATCGAGATGCGTGGAGTGTCTAAACACTTTGGCGACTTCCAAGCGTTGAAAGACGTGACGCTGGATGTGAAGCTGGGCGAACGTGTCGTGATTTGCGGGCCATCTGGATCCGGAAAGTCCACACTGATCCGCTGCATCAATCGCCTTGAGGCACATGAGGTCGGTGAGATCGTTGTTGATGGTATGACCCTCACCCAAAGCCAAGACAGTCTTGATAAAATTCGCGGCACCGTCGGGATGGTGTTTCAACAGTTCAATCTGTTTCCACATTTGACGGTGCTTGAGAACCTGACGTTGGGACCACGCCGCGTAATTGGTTTGTCAGAGGACGAGGCCAAGGCACGCGCGATGCTGTATCTTGAGCGCGTTCAAATCCCCGATCAGGCAGATAAGCT
>JAGSGK010000190.1 GCA_023955215.1 Paracoccaceae bacterium | reverse complement strand
TTTCGCTTTGGCCAACTTGCGCCTGCCCGACAGCGCGCCGCCCGGGTTCGGCACGGGCCGTGATCTCAAACCCACCCAAATTAAGCGGGGCAAGGATAGCAGAGGCAGCCACCCACATGATCAAACCGCCCATCCAACCAACCAGCGCCCGCCACAAATGAAGCGGACGGTTCAAGCGTTCTGGATCATCAAAAAGCGTTGCACCTGTCGTGGTGATTGAGCTGACCATTTCAATGTAGGAGTTGAAAAAGCTGGTTGTTTGAAGTGATTCATAGAAAGGAACCGCAAGGATCAACGGTAGAAATACAAAAGTAGAGAACAAGGACATCAATGGTCCCAATGCACCATGCCCCGGCATTCGGCCATGGTGAGCCATCGAAATCAGTACAAATATGATGATTCCAAGAAGCCCAGAATATAGGAACGCCCTGCCCGTCTCGAGTTCACGCAAAACGCCTGCATAACTTGCAGGGATCAACATCAGTACAGAGGCCAGCCCAAAAACCAAGAGAAACAAAGGGAGATGGAAAAGTTGCTCTATAAAACCAAGCTTTTGTTTCATATCAGAAAAAGTCGATTGAAACTTGCATCAATCGTTCCACTTCGGGGACGTCTTTTGTCAGTGCAAACAAGGCAATTACATCGCCCTCATCGATCCGTGTGTCACCCATCGGACGGATGACTTTGCCGCCTTTGCGCACGGCCCCGACCAAAACGCCCTCAGGAAAATCAATGTCTGCAATCCGTTTGCCAGCCATTGGTGAGGTCGAAAGTACTTCTGCTTCAATCACCTCAGCCTCCGCATCCCCAATCGAATAAACGGCCCGTACGCGGCCGTGACGGATGTGGCGCAAGATAGAGCTAACGGTCGTGGCGCGCGGATTGATATAGGCGTCAATTCCCAGCGGTCCCATCAACGGGACCAGTGTTGGGTCATTGATCAGAGCGATCGCATACGGGCATCCCTCAGATTTGGCGCGCACTGCCGCCAGCATATTTGTCTTATCATCGTCAGTGACTGCCAACATGGCATCAGCGCGGCTTACGCCTGCTTCTGTCAGCAATGATACGTCCAAACCATCGCCGTGTAGCACAATGGTCCGTTCCAGTGCTTCGGCGGCAATTTCCGCACGTTTACGGTCTTTTTCAATAACCTTTGCACGCACACGATCAGTTCGGGATTCCAATTCAGTTGCCACTGCCAGGCCAACATTACCGCCCCCTACCATAACAACGCGCTCTTGTTTGGCCATACGCTTACCAAACACTTCCATCGTACGCGGAACGTCTTCAACATGTGCAAATACGTAACATTCATCGCCCACAAACAGCTGATCGCCTGGATTGGGAGAAAAAAGTGCTCCGTCACGGCGCACACCAACCACAACGGCACGCAACGTTGAAAACAAGTCTGTCAGTTGGCGCAGGGGCGTGTGAACCACAGGACATTCTTCTTCAATCAGAATGCCCAGCAATTGGGCCTGCCCGTCCATAAAACGCTCTGTATCAAAAGCAGCTGGTGCCGACAGACGCTGCAACGCAGCAGCCGCGACTTCACGCTCTGGACTGATCACAACGTCGATTGGCATGTGCTGTCGGCGATAAAGGTCAGAGTAAATCGCGTCCAGATAGGATTGGCTTCGAAGGCGTGCGATCTTGCGATTAATACCAAAGATCGAGTGCGCAACTTGACAGGTGACCATGTTCACTTCATCGGAATGGGTCGCCGCAATAATCATATCCGCATCGCGTGCACCCGCACGATCTAAGACATCAGGATAGCTGGCAAAACCAGCGACACCTTGAACATCCAATGAATCTGTAGCGCGACGAACCAATTCGGAGTCCTGATCAACTACAGTTACGTCGTTGCGTTCTCCGGAAAGATGACGGGCAATTTGCCACCCGACCTGACCTGCACCGCATATGATGACCTTCATGGGTTCATCCTTTGACTTGTTGTCGCACTTTGGATCATTTGAATGACAGAAGGCCTAAGTCGGGTCAATTCAATTAGCATTATAACCCAACTTGGCATTCTCGGTTACCTATTCTCTATCACCTTCTTCAACGTGGGCGACCCGCGCACCAGCCTTGGCGGAGGTCACGACACCCAATGATTTGAGTTTGCGGTGCAGCGCACTGCGCTCCATTCCAACAAAATTAGCTGTGCGGCTGATGTTGCCACCAAAACGGTTAATCTGCGTCAAAAGATATTCACGTTCAAACGCCTCACGCGCTTCGCGAAGTGGCAAGGTCGCCAATGCACCTGATAGAACGACGCGCCCTTCTTCATTGCTGCTTTCTTCTTCTCCAGGCAATTCACGGGCCTCAATCGGGCCAGAGCCATCGCTTAGGATCAAGACACGTTCGATGAGGTTTTTCAGCTGGCGTACGTTTCCAGGCCAAACCATCGTTTGCATCAAGGCAGATGCATCATCGCTCAACTCACGCAGCGCAAGACCTTGGTTCGTGTTGCATTCCTTGATGAAATATTCAGCCAGCAATGGAATGTCTTCGCGGCGATCTTCAAGCGAAGGTACCGAAATAGGTACAACGTTCAGACGATGGAATAATTCTTGGCGGAACCGCTCCGCCTCAATCTCGACCTCAAGGTTTCTGTTCGTGCTAGAAATCACACGTAGATCAACGCGCACTTTCTCCGAACCACCAACCCGCAGGAACTGTTGGTCGACCAAGACGCGTAGGATTTTCGTTTGGATCCCTAAAGGCATATCCGCAACTTCGTCAAAATAAATTACGCCGCCATTGGCCTGCTCAAGTAAGCCGGGCTCAACCCCACGATCTGCTCCTTCACGACCAAGAAGCATTTCTTCCATTTGCTCAGGCGTCACCCCTGCACAGTTCACAGTGACAAAGGGTGCACTCGCACGGTTAGAATTGGCGTGAATATAACGCGCAGCAACCTCTTTGCCGCTTCCTGCAGGTCCACTTAGCATCACGCGACCATTCGATTTGGTCACCTTGTCCAATTGTGCAATCAATGTACGGAACGATGCCGAGCCACCAATCATTTCAGATTGAACACCATCTTGGCGTTTCAGGCTTTGGTTTTCGCGGCGCAGACGGCTGGTTTCCATTGCACGGCGGATAACCACCAAGAGTTGTTCGATATTGAAGGGTTTTTCGATGAAGTCGTAGGCACCTTGCTTGATTGCAGCGACTGCAATCTCGATATTCCCGTGCCCGGAGATAATAACCACAGGCACGTCAGGGTTTTCACGTTTCACCGTTTTGAGGATATCAATCCCATCCATGCGGCTGTCTTTGAGCCAAATATCAAGGATCATAAGCGCAGGTGGTTCAGCATCAATTGCTGCGATCGCATCATCTGAATTGCCCGCCAAGCGCGTGGTAAACCCCTCATCCTTTAGAATTTCAGAGATCAGTTCGCGGATATCGCGTTCGTCGTCTACAATCAGTATGTCGCTCATGGGTTTATACCTTCTTACTTATTATTCGCTGCTGATAAGTCTGTTGGGGACAATGGCAGTTTAACAACCGCCATGGCCCCGAAATGATTTTGACCGTCAAAAACAGGTGCGTTGTGCAGCTGTAAAGTTCCGCCGTGTTCTTCGATGATTTTCTTTACGATAGGCAGCCCAAGGCCAGTGCCCTCGCTGCGTGTGGTGACATATGGCTCAAACAATCGGGCACGGTCTTCTGGCAGTCCAATACCGTTGTCTGCAATCGTAATGCAGGCTTGTCCGTCAATTTTGGCGACCTCAACTACAATCTGTGGCACCAAATTATCAGGTGCGCCCTTTTTGATCAAAGTCTCGATGGCTTCACCTGCGTTCTTGATCAAATTTGTCATAGCCTGTGAAATCATCGTGTCGTCAAATTCAGCCATCAAAGCATCGTCAATGCCGGCCAGCTTGATATCAACGTCGGGCTGGCCAAGGCGTTGCAAGACAACTGCATCACTGACAAGTTTGGCCAAGTCATGCGTTTTGCGATCTGGCTCTGGCATACGTGCAAATTTTGAGAACTCGTCAACGATACGACGCAAATCGCCCGTCTGGCGAATGATCACGCCTGTCATTTGTTCCAGATCATCACTTTCGTCCCCCAGTTTGGGCGCGAATTTGCGTCTGATCCTTTCAGCACTCAGTTGAATTGGAGTCAGTGGGTTTTTGATTTCGTGTGCGATACGACGCGCCACATCGCCCCACGCCGCCATGCGTTGGGCGCTGACCAAATCGGTAACGTCGTCAAAGGCCACAACGAACCCTTCAAGAATATCTGCCTCATTGCGTCTTGTTGCCATGCGGACCAGAAGGTTCTCAAGTTGTCCATTTCGGCTTACTTTAATTTCGCTTTGCGCTACCTCACTCGGGCCTTTACGCAAAACCTCGAATAGCGGCCCAAATTCCGGCACAGCCACGGACAATGGCACTGTCTGTTGATCCTCGTGCCAATCAAGCAAGCGAGCCGCGGAACGATTTACAAAGGCGACCCGCCCTTCAGGATCGAGCCCAACAACACCAGAAGTGACAGAGCTAAGAACGGAATCAAACATCCGACGGCGGCGTTCGATCTGCCCCGTGTTGTCCAATAAGGTTTCGCGCTGCCCCTTTAGTTGTCGGGTCATTTGGTTGAAATAACGGCCAAGCATCGCAATTTCGTCGTCGCCGTCCTCTTCGCGAACCTGTACGTCCAGATCCCCGGCACCTACCCGTTGTGCAGCGCCGGTAAGACGCCCAACAGGGCCAGAAAGACGCTCAGCGAAACCAAGCCCCAGCCAAATAGCACCAAGAATAAGGATTACTGCAAAGGCCAAATACAGCAGGCCAAACTCAAACAACCGCTTGCCACGGTCGCTTTCCAACTGTTGGTAAAGGCGAACCGTTTTCTGTGTTTCGTCCAACAAGGACAAGATTTCCCCATCCACATCGCGGGTTACATATAAAAACCGATCTGGGGAGCTTTTCAGCGGAACCAAAACCCTGAATTCATTGTTGAACCAATCCTGAATGATCGCAAGATCGCGTTCACGGGCAACGGCCATTTGACGGGCGTCTGGCGGCTCGAAATCAAACAAGTATGAACGATCTCCCCTCGCACGAATAGTTGCAGTACCATCAACCAGATATGCCTCACGCAGCCCACGCTGAATTTTACGTTGCTCAACACCAAGCAACTCACTGTCACTCAATTCGATCTGTTGGCGACGTACAATGTCCATACGTGCCGCTAAGGTCCGAGCATCCTCGATCAGGCCCTCTCGTTGCTCTTGTTCATAGGCTTCGGCCGCAGCCAAAGAGAACCCTACAACATTGCGTACGCGTTCGGAAAACCAGCCCTCAAGCGCGATATTGATCGTCAACATCGCGAACACAGCGACAATAACTGTTGGGAAAAGCGCCAACGCCGCGAACACTGCCGTTAGCCGAAGATGAAGACGCGATCCCGCAGATTGCGCGCGACGCGCAGCAACAATACGTGCCACTTGTGCTAGAACCAAAGCGGCGATTACCAAAATGTAAACGACGTCTGCCAACAGAATGAAGCGTAGGGACAAATCGTTGGACCCTTGGTCCAATGGGCCCAATATTAGAAAGGTCGCAAGTGCCAGAATTGGCCCTAAGACCACCAACCCAATCGTCGCAAAACCACGTGCACGACGCTGTCTGCGCAGCTTACGAAGGGTGTCTACCCAAGGCGTTTGACGTGTTGGGATTGCCACCAGACCCTACCTAATTGATGCGGTGATATTTGCTTCCACCGCTACATCTCGTGGTTGATAACATGGGTGCGTTAAGAATGCCACAGTTTCTGTGGCTATTTTACATCAATTTTCGACGTCTCGTGACCTCAATTTCAAGCTCTGTAATCTTTTTACGCAGCGTGTTTCGATTGATCCCTAAAAGATCAGCGCATTTGGCCTGATTGCCGTGTGTTGCGTCCAATGCGATCTCGATCAAGGGCACCTCAATCTCGCGCAAGATACGGCCATATAAACCATCCGGGGGCAACGTATCCCCATGTAGATCGAAATATCGCTGAAGATGACGCCCAACGGATGCACCTAACTT
>JAGSGK010000104.1 GCA_023955215.1 Paracoccaceae bacterium | reverse complement strand
GAGCCAACGCGATCCTTGAACTCTTCGAACTGGCGATCACGCTCAGCTTCACGGATTTTCTGCAAAATGACCTGTTTCGCAGATTGCGCCGCGATACGGCCCATTTCTACAGGTGGTACTTCTTCGATCAATTGCTGACCAACTTCTGGATCGGCCATGTATTGCTTTGCTTGTTCAATAGTGAACTCAGCCTGGTAGTTTTCCAGCTCTTCTTCAACAACTACTGTGCGCACACGTGTAAACGTTGCTTTGCCATTTTTACGGTCGATGGAAACACGGATGTCCATTTCAGCGCCGTACCGAGATTTAGCCGCGCGTGCGAGGGATTCTTCCATCGCTTCGATTACCAACCCAGGGTCGATCATCTTTTCACGTGCGACCGCTTCAGCGGTTTGCAACAGCTCTAGCTGGTTTGCAGAAGTAATAGCCATCAGTCTTCTCCCTCATCGGACGCTTCGGTCTCGATCTCATCAAACGTGTCTTCGTTTAGTGCATTTTCGTTCAAAATGCCCGCAGCTTTACGCTGGCGCAGCATTTCAGCAATTAGTTCATCGGTCAGCACCAACTTGGCATCACTTAGCCAATCGAACTGCAAACCGATCGTGCCTTCTTCAACGTTGATCAAAACATCGTTGCCATCAATTCCTGCCAATTGCCCCTTAAAGCGGCGGCGGCCATCGATCAGCTCGGTCGTTTCAATTTTAGCCTCATACCCCTCAAAGTTTTCGAAATCTTTAAGACGGGTTAATGGGCGGTCAATTCCGGGGCTGGACACTTCCAGCGCATATTCATCAACAATCGGATCTTCTACATCCAAAGTTGCCCCAACAGCCGTTGAGATTTTGGCGCAGTCATCCACTTCGATCCCACCCTCAGGCTTATCAGCCATTATCTGCAGGATAGTGTTCTTGCCAGACATCAGGCGCACACGCACCAGTTCATAGCCAAGATCTTCAATCACAGGCGTGATGATCTCAGCCATACGGCGGTCAATGGCAGCTTTGGCGATTAGGTCGTTGGTCATATTATCCATCTAACGATTAAGCACAAAAAAACGGGCGCGCGGCCCGTTGACTTATCCGGTGGAGCGTTAGGTTTGGACCCCAACACGCCGCTATTAATCGGTCATATACGCAGGTTGAACTGAGTCTACAACCCCTGTTCGAGGTCAGGCCATCCACCAACGCGTCGCCATGCGCGTATTGTCGAGTGGCCAAAACTGCCCAATCGCATTTGGCTGTGCGATTGAATGCCGTGCAATCTGCTGGACGGACTGCGGGCTCGGTAGCAATTGGAACTCTACAGGATCAGAATAGGGATCGAGGACCGAAATATCGGCAACGTCCACCAAACCGGTGCGCAACGCCTCTGCCCGAACGTTTTCCGCAGAGATTGAAACCAATTCGATCTCATCAAACCAACCTGCTAACATATCTTTGCGGTGTTTTGGTACACGTGTCCCGATGAATTGCTGACCCGCTTGAAATTTATAAGCACGATACAAACCGGTACCAATGCCAGCTGCCTGTCGTGATGCCTGCGCAGGCAAAACCGCAAACTCCGGATCAGCCAGTAAATACGGAAAACTATGATTGGCTACATTCAACGTTGCGACAACTTGGTCCGTACGCCCAACAGCGACCCCTTGAACGTCCAGACGTGAGTGCCTGTTAAACAAAGAAACTATATCATCGACATGCAGCGCAATATCGTCATGAAAAATCACTGACGGTTGGATCAAAAACGACCACGTTTTGCCGCCATCATTGGTTTCCCAAGACTGCGCAATATCGCCCCGCAAAGTTCCATCGCCTGCGATCTCAGTCAGTGTTTCGAAAACTGCGCCACGCGCCGCCTGCATAAAAGCACCATCAACTATACCCCAATGATCGCTGCGCGCTGCACCGGACAAAGCCGCGCGTAAACGACCACCACGATGCGGCGATGTTTGTGCGGATACACCCGTCGCTGCCAGCAATGCCGCTGCGGCACCGGATGTGAAAAGAACGCGGCGATCGATACTATTCATGATGCTGCAATCCGATCCATTGCACGCACCAAACCAGCCGTGATTCCAGGTTCAGACAACGTGTGCCCCGCGTTTGGGATCATGTCCAATTCACAGGCCGGCCAAACCTGAGCGATAGAATACGCCGCTTGTGGCGGGCAAATCATATCGTAACGCCCCTGCACGATCACACCTGGAATATGTGCTATGCGGCTCATGTTTGCCAAAATCTCACCATCAGTTTCCAGGAAACCTGCATTAACGAAGTAGTGGTTTTCAAGTCGCGCAAAGGCGCGGGCATACTCACCTGGGGATTCTCCAACGCTACCGTTTGAATTAATTGAAGCCAGCGCATTTTCCCACAAAGACCACGCTTTTGCGTATTCTAATTCTGTCGGCACATCCCCACAAAATAAACGTTTCGCATATGCAGCAATAAGGTCATCGCGCTCATCTTCAGGAATAAGACCTGCAAAGCGGTCCCAAACTTCGGGCCAGAACTTTCCCGCCCCACCGCCATAAAACCAATCAAGCTCTGCTTGGGTCATTAAGAAAACGCCGCGAAGGACCAAATGCGTCGTGCGGTCGGGATGGGACTGAGCGTAAATCAACGACAGTGTCGCGCCCCAACTGCCACCAAAAACAATCCACGAATCAATATCTAGCGAAGCACGGATCGCTTCGATGTCATCAACCAAATGCCATGTAGTGTTGTTTTCGACCGAAGCGTGTGGGCGTGAACGACCACAACCGCGCTGATCGAACAGGATGATATGGTAAATGTCTGGATCAAAATAGCGACGCATTGCAGGGCTACAACCACCGCCCGGACCACCATGTAGCACCACAACAGGAACACCATTTGGGTTCCCACATTGCTCTACATAGATGCGATGACCCTGCCCAACATCCATCATCCGCTGATCGAATGGATCGATCGGCGGGTACAGATATTGCACTGCGCGCTTTTGGTCCGTGTGTTTGTCCATTACAGCCCTATATAATCTAGGAACGCCAAGAAAACAGATGGAGAGCAAAATGCAAGCGCCTCAAACGACAGTAGATCCATTAGAAGTCGCTAAATTTGAAGCGATGGCCACAGAATGGTGGGATCCCAATGGGAAATTCAAACCATTGCACATGCTAAATCCTTGCCGTCTTGACTATATCACTCGCCAAATTGCAGGTGAATTTGACCGCGATCTATCAACATCTGACGCCTTTAAGGGGCTGCGCATTCTAGATATCGGTTGTGGTGGTGGTTTGCTGTCCGAACCAATGGCGCGTCTTGGGGCAGAAATCATTGGCGTAGATGCGGCGGCTGGAAATATTCCCGTTGCGGCAGCACATGCTGCCCAATCTGGTCTGAATATCGACTATCGTCACACAACAGCCGAAGCTATGGCTGCCGATGGCGAGCGATTCGATGTCGTTATGAATATGGAAGTTGTTGAACACGTTGCCGACCCACAGGCTTATCTAACAGCTTGTCAGGAGCTGCTAAAGCCCGGCGGTTTGCACATTTGTTCAACCATCAACCGCAATCCAAAATCTTATGTGTTTGCGATTATTGGCGCAGAACACGTTATGCGCTGGCTTCCTAAAGGTACCCACGAGTGGCACAAGTTCATCACACCTGATGAACTATTTGGATTGCTAGAAAAATCGGGCATGACCCCTGTGGATCGCCAAGGATTTGTTTTCAATCCACTGACATGGGGATGGCGTTTGTCTGACCGTGATCTTAGCGTGAACTACGTCACTGCCAGCACGAAACCGGGCTAAAGCTGCTTTCGCAATTCGCGTAGAATGGGCAGAGTGGCGCGCACGCCTTCCTCCCCCAGTTGTTCGATCACGTTATCAACAATTGGGGAAATTGCGCTAAGCGCCTCATCACGCGCTTGACGCCCTGCAGGGCTGATCGCTACCATCTTGCGGCGCGCATCGTCCCAATCTGGACGGATGTGTATGTACCCTGCCCACTCCAGCTTACCTAGCGTATTGGTAATTGCACCGCGTGTAACATTGAACGTTTCAGCCAATTGCGCAGGGCTGCGTTCGCCCTCGTGCCAAGCCAAATGGTTTAGGATTGAAAAATGCGATATTTCCATCCCTTTGGGCAACACGCTTGTAAGGCGGTAACGGACCTTTTGATCCGCCGCTAAAATCTCACTGAATAGCGAGATCGCAAGTGCATTTTTATCCGTGCTCATGTCTTACGACTTTAACTAAGGGGCCAAGAACGATCTAGCGTTCAATAATGACGGCACTTTTTGCCGCGCTTTGGCTACATTATCCATTTCAATATCAAATGCATAAACGCCAGCATCGACACCTGCGTCAAGGACAACCTTGCCCCACGGGTCAATAACAAGAGAATGCCCATAAGTTGATCGCGCTTTCGAACCTGTCGTTGGATGGGTGCCCGTTTGCGCGGCAGCAATTACATAGCAGCCTGTTTCGATCGCACGCGCGCGCAACAAGCTGTGCCAGTGAGCAGCACCTGTGACAGGTGAAAACGCGGATGGATATAGCAAGATTTGCGCACCCGCTACCGCCAGCGCATTCGCAAGCAATGGGAAACGCATGTCATAGCAAATCGCCATCCCAATTTTTCCCAGCGCAGTATCTGCAACAACTGCTCTGTCGCCGGGCCGATAACCTGCGGATTCACGATAGGTTTCGGTTTCAGAAATCTGAACGTCGAACATATGAATCTTGTCGTATTGCCCGACAATATGACCCGACGGGTTGATCAAAAATGAGCGATTAGCGAAACGCCCATCTGGATCATCGGTTTTAACTGCTAAAGATCCAATCGAAACTGAAATGTACAATTCACGTGCCAAACTGCACAGTTCTGTAAGTGTCTCATCATCTTCTTCATGACGCAGCACATCATTCTGACGGGCGCGGCTGGTCGAAACGCAGTTGGTCACTTCAGGCGTAAAGATAAAGTTTGCACCGTTAGATGCGGCCTGCCGCACCGATTTAACGACGTGCAGCAGGTTTTCAGACGGATCGTCTGATGCATTCGATTGTATAATTGCAGCGCGCATTATGCAGCCAACATGCCATCCAAATGACCAGCGCGTTCAAGCGCAAACAATTCGTCACATCCACCAACATGGATGTCGCCAATAAATATCTGCGGAACAGTGCGGGCACCATTTGCACGTTTGATCATAGTTGGCTTTTCGTCGGGGTTAGACAAAACGTCTGTTTCATCGAACTGAACGCCTTTTTGATTCAACAGGCTTTTGGCACGGTGGCAAAAGCCGCACAAAGGAGAGGTGTAGATTTCAACCTTTTTCATAGATCAGGTCCTTCTATAATTTTCGCTTAGCTCTGATTTAGGCGTCTTTTGCGGCACGCGCTAGTGTTAGCACAGATACGTGATCCGCTCCGCCAGCGTAACACGCCTCTGTTGCAGCAGCTAATGTTGCACCAGAAGTCATGACGTCATCAATCAAAAGCACAGACCGACCGATCATACGCCGCCGACGATAGGTATGAACCTTCATAACACCCTGCAAATGCGCAAATCTTTCGGTATGCCCCATTCCGCCCAATGCTTGGGTTCGCTTAAATCACTGAAGCGCATCTGGGCACCACGCCAAATCAAGATGTTTCGCTACACTCTTCGCAAGCAACGCAGATTGATTATAGCGCCGTTTAAGCAATCGGGTCCAATGCAATGGAACTGGGACCACCAGCATATTTGGTTTCAAAATATCATGTGCAACCGCCGCCATCCAGATGGACGCTGGTCCAACAATATCTTGTCGATCCCCGTGTTTAAGGCCCAACACAATCCGGCGTCCGTTTTCATTGTACAAAATCGCTGATCGACCGTTCGCCCAAGGGCGTTGCGTGCGCAAACAGTCATCACAATGCAATTCGCCATCGCCACTGTGTCCAATCAGCGGAGCCCCACAACCATCGCAAATGGCACCACCAATAAACTGCGTGTCTCTCCAACACGGCCCACACAATCCAAAGTCACTGTCCACCAGATCCGAGCACGTGAGGCACCGCGGAGGATATATCATTGCAAGAGCTGTTTGAATTGTAGCGCTGAGCATTCTATCTAGCCTTTATGACATCACCAAAACTTCTGACCGATTCCAAATCCTTGCTTCAGCAACGCGCCCGCGCGTCGTCTGATGGTTTGTTCCTGCATGATCTAGCCGCCGACGAGGTCCAGGATCGTATGGGCATGGTTAATAGGCCGTTTAATTCAGTAGCTGTGGTCAGCGGATTTCCTAAGCATTGGGCAAAATCATTGCCTCAAGCTACAACAGTCACTGATGACGAAACCCTACAGCTGGAACCCTCTCAATACGACGTAGTCATCCACGCACTGGGATTACATTGGGCTAACGATCCTGTTGGACAAATCATCCAGTGCCGCCGCGCGTTGCGCCCTGACGGCTTGTTTCTTGGCGCAACATTTGGCGGCGAAACACTAAATGAATTGCGAAGTTGCTTAGGGCAGGCTGAAATCGAAGTGTCTGGCGGGCTATCCCCACGTATCGCCCCAATGGGTGAAATTCGTGACATGGGTGGGCTGTTGCAACGCGCCGGATTGGCCCTGCCTGTGGCGGACAATCAAACAACCAATGTGGTTTACCGCGACATTTGGCACCTTATGCACGATCTGCGTGCCATGGGTGAAACCAACGCACTAACCACACGCCTTCGTACCTCGACGCGCCGTGCGGTTTTCAAGCGCGCTAATGAATTGTACCAGAAAACATTCCCCGCCGCTCAAGGCGGAATTACAGCGACCTTTGACATTGTATACCTCACCGGGTGGTCGCCTGATGAAAGCCAACCCAAACCACTTCGTCCCGGATCAGCCAGCGCACGTTTGGCAGATGCATTAAAAACCGAAGAAAAACCGCTGTCAGATTGACCTGCGCCTAAAAGCGGCTATCTGATCTCCAAGCACTTAGTTGAGAGAATATTATGTCGGACGCCAAAATCCCCACCCATGCAGAACAAGACCACCCAAAAGTTAAGAAACCAAAAGTTGGTATCCTACTCTCAAACCTTGGGACGCCAGACAACTATGACTATTGGTCTATGCGTCGGTATTTGGGTGAGTTCCTATCTGACCGACGTGTCATCGATTACAGCCCATGGCTTTGGCAGCCACTTCTTCAACTCATAATCCTAACCAAACGCCCCTTTAGTTCCGGTTCCGCTTACAAATCTATCTGGAACGAGGAAGCAAACGAGAGCCCCTTACTAACCATTACAAAAGCTCAAACCGCCAAGATAAAAACAGCAATGCAGGCCCGTTATGGCGATGACGTGATGGTTGATTTTTGCATGCGCTATGGCAACCCATCAACAAAATCCAAAGTCCGTGAGATGACAGAAGCAGGATGCCAAAAGATCCTGTTTTTCTCGCTATACCCGCAATACGCTGGTGCCACTTCTGCAACGGCCAACGACGAATTCTTCCGTGCTTTGCTAGAGGAAACGTGGCAGCCAACAGCCCGTACTGTTCAGCCGTATTTTGACGATCCAGTATATATTGACGCCTTAGCACAATCGATTGAGAAGGCATATGCAGGCCTAGAAAAACGTCCTGATCTTTTGATCTGTTCCTACCACGGCGTTCCAAAACGCTATCTGATGCAGGGGGACCCATATCATTGCCACTGCCAAAAAACGACGCGCCTTTTGAAAGAGCGGTTGGGTTGGGACGACACAGAAATCAAAACCACATTTCAGTCCAAGTTTGGGCCGGAGGAATGGTTGCAGCCTTACACTGTTAAAGAAGTTGCGCGTTTGGCTGAAGCCGGGACAAAAAACATCGCAGTTTGTGCGCCCGCGTTCTCAGCTGATTGCATTGAGACGCTGGAAGAAATCAACGAAGAGATTTTTGAGAGCTTTGAACATGCCGGTGGTGAGAGCTTTACCTACATTCCATGCCTGAATGACGACGATGCGCACATCAAGGCGCTAGGGACAGTCATCGAAAGAAATCTGCAGGGTTGGTTGGACTAAGCAAGTTGATTTAGTGCCAGATTCAAAAGCTGGCTCTTTTACGTCTAGATAGAAATTCCTATGATAGAACGGAAAAAGGCGACGCTCTAAAGCGTCGCCTTTTAATTAGCATAGTGCGTAAGCAGCTTACTTAGTTACAGCTGCTGCAACCAAAGCCAAAAGAAGCAATGGCAAAAGAACGCCAGTTGAAGAAGAACCAGCTTCTTCAATGATTACTGGTGCTTCGATTACTGGCTCAGAGTAAGAGCCAGCGAAAGATGTTGTTGCTACGGCTGTCAAAGCAGCTGCGAGTACTAGTTTTTTCATGTTATTCTCCAGATTAGGCGTACACAGAAATTACTGGGCACGCACCCAAGGCTTACCTCGTGTCCCTGTGTAAACAATTATTTAGCAGGATTGCAAACCCACATTAGTAGAATCATCACAGGAATGGTCATTATTTCGTCAAATTAGCAACACTTGTGTGCCCACTTTTGTCTTTGAAAACAGCTCAGCAATGTGTTCATTGTACAGACCGATACAGCCGTTCGACGATTTACGCCCAATTTTGCGCGTGTCGTGCGTTCCGTGAATACGGTAATAAGTCCAGCTTAGATAAAGGGCGTGTGATCCCAGTGGGTTCTCTGGCCCTGGACCAATAAACTTTGGCCATTCAGGATTGCGCTTCAACATAGATGGAGTTGGACGCCAACTTGGACCATCTACTTTGCGCGTGATTGTTGTACGGCCCCGGCGGGTCAATTCATCTGTAAGCGGCACACTAGATGGATACAGCTTATATTCGGTCTGATCTTCGTTCCAAAAATGAACTGCGCGGCTATCTATATCAACAAGAATCGCGCCCTTTTTAGTGTTTTCAAAGTACGGACGCCAATCAAGCGTACGGAAACTAGAGATGTTGCGGCGCACTGATTCCGTTTGATCACGTTCTGCGAAACCCGGTAAATCGTTTGTTTGCGCCAATGCTGGCGTGGCTAGAACGGCGGCGGATCCGGTTAGGAACGCACGGCGTGTCGGAATTTCAAATAGCTTTTTGGACATTATTGTCTCTCCATCGCTTATACTCTTGCCTTGAGATGCACATTATTGCGCGAAAGACGCAGTCGCAAATCAAACAACCGTTATTGTGCGGGCTCACGCCGATGTGCGTTTGAAATGCAACGCCACCCACGTTATGGCCTCAGTAACAGAAATTTTTGGAGTGGAGCAAATAATGGTCAGAATGATCGCAATAATGATGGTCGGATTGATTTCACTTTCTGCCTGTACCCCATCTGAATCTCAATTGGGCCGTGACGGTAAGCCAGCTACGAAAGTTTACAAGATTGGTCGCAATGAGACCGGCAAGCTTCAATTTCG
>JAGSGK010000095.1 GCA_023955215.1 Paracoccaceae bacterium | reverse complement strand
GGCGTCTTTTGCAATTTGTGCGGCGTTAAGCGCATCAAAATCTGATTGCGCCATATAAACTTCGCCACGCACTTCCAAAACGTCCGGTGCATTCTCCAAGCGATGTGGCACGTCAGCTATGGTGCGCGCGTTGGCTGTTACGTTTTCGCCCACCGAACCATCGCCACGTGTTGCCGCCTGAACGAGGTTTCCGCGTTCATATCTTAGCGACAATGAAAGCCCATCAATTTTGGGCTCAGCCGTGAACGCAAGCGGTTCCGCTGGGGCTATCCCCAAGTATTTTCGAATACGGACATCAAATTCTTCAACATCCGCATCTTCAAAAGCGTTAGACAACGACAACATCGCAACAGCATGAGTTACTTTCGAAAACCCATCTGATGGTGTAGCACCAATTTGAAAAGATGGACTGTCTGCTTGTATCAAGTGGGGAAAAGCGGTCTCAAGCGCTGCATTGCGTCTTTTCAATCGATCAAACTCTGCATCATCAAGCGTTGGCGCATCTTGTCTGTGATAATCAGCATTCGCCTTAATTAGCAGACCAGCCAATTGTTCCAACTCAGATTTTGCATCTGCGTCAGTAAAGCCAGAGATATCCGTATCAAAACTCAAAGACTTGCCCTCATATTTATTCCGAAGGAATAAGCAGGTCTCGTAACTAGGTCCAGTTTGTTTTCAGTCCATGCATCGGAATCTCAACTGATGCCTTGCGAACCTGCCCAAACCCAATCCTAAAGATTGAGCAATTTGGTTAATATTGATGGCTATGCCCCTACCGCCAATCGTTGTTCGGTGACCGGCTCTGGATCGCGTAAAACATATCCACGCCCCCACACTGTCTCAATGTTATTTTCACCGTTCGTGGCAATACTCAGCTTCTTGCGAAGCTTGCAAATGAAAACATCAATAATCTTCAACTCAGGCTCATCCATCCCACCGTAGAGGTGGTTCAAGAACATTTCTTTCGTCAATGTTGTCCCCTTGCGCAGGCTCAACAACTCTAACATTTGATATTCTTTACCTGTCAAATGTACGGTTTTACCATCAGCACTTACTGTCTTGGCATCCAAATTCACTGACACCAATCCTGTTTCAATAACGGATTGGGAATGCCCTTTGGACCGGCGAATGATTGCATGAATTCGTGCGACAAGCTCTTCACGATGGAACGGTTTTGTCAGGTAGTCATCTGCGCCAAATCCAAATCCTTTGATTTTGCTATCAGTGTCATCAGAACCCGACAGGATTAAGATAGGGGTCTGAATTCGGGACAATCGCAATTGCCGCAGCACTTCATGCCCATTCATATCCGGCAGGTCCAAATCTAGCAGGATCAGGTCATAATCATACAACTTTGCCAAATCGATACCCTCCTCCCCCAAATCGGTCGCATATACGTTGAGGTTTGCGTGGGTCAACATCAATTCAATGCTTTTGGATGTGGTAGGATCGTCTTCGACAAGTAATACGCGCATTTTAGTCTCCGTATCGAACTAAGGTCCATGGTTGTTCTACCAATGACTCTAAATGGTTAACTACCGGTTACCGAAACCAAATATACAATTCATCAACTTAAAGTTGTATATACTTTTGAACAGAAGTCGCGCGCAGTGCTGCTTCACCGTGCAAACTTACTGCTCGCACCCATTCTTGAAATTCTTCAGCACTGATCCCGTAACGTCTTTGTGCCGATTCAGCGGTTATAAGACCATATAGAACGCCGCGAACGACTGCGGCCTTACGGGACGCAACCCACCGCTTTGTATGTTTGTCTGGCAGATCGGCCAATGTGATCACCGATCCATCCTGCAGCGTAACTGCGCGTGGACCATCTACTTTTTTCAAAAACATCATTCACCCCATTCTAATGCCACCGCTGGCACATTCGCGTAATCACGATTAATGAGGGGTGAAGCCGCCCCTTGAGAGTGATTAGGATTTTCCTATATTACTATTCAACGCTAGGAGAACCGTCATGGCACTTGATCAAAACATCCCTTTGAATTCTCTTGGATTCCGAAAATCGCCTGCCGAAACACGTGTTGTTGTGGCAATGTCAGGTGGTGTCGACAGCTCAGTGGTGGCAGCAATGCTTTCGGAAGAAGGTTATGACGTCGTCGGCGTGACATTGCAGCTGTATGATCATGGTGCAGCCCTTGCAAAAAAAGGCGCATGCTGCGCTGGAATAGACATTCATGATGCACGGCGCGTAGCCGAAACCATGGGCTTTCCGCACTATGTTTTGGACTACGAAAACGTCTTCAAGGATGCTGTAATCGATGAGTTCGCAGATAGCTATTTGGGCGGTGCTACACCGGTTCCGTGCATTAGATGCAATGAAAGAGTAAAGTTTAAAGATCTATTGGAAACCGCCAAAGATCTTGAGGCAGATTGCATGGCAACAGGACACTATATTCAGCGCATGGTCGGTGAAAACGGACCTGAACTGCACAGTGCAGCCGATTCCAACCGCGATCAAAGCTATTTCTTATTCTCAACTACGGCTGAACAACTCGACTACTTGCGCTTCCCACTGGGCCATTTGCCATCAAAGGACGCCACACGTGCGCTCGCCGCGAAATATGACCTTAGCGTTGCTGACAAACCCGACAGTCAAGACATATGCTTTGTCCCTGATGGGGATTATGCGTCTGTTATCCGCAAGTTACGTCCCGAGGCGGCAGCGCCCGGTGACATTGTAGATGTCGATGGTAAAGTATTGGCACGCCATGACGGTGTTATCAATTACACCATTGGCCAACGCCGTGGATTGGGTATTGGTGGATTGGAAGACCCACTTTACGTGGTCAAGTTGGACGCAGACACAAAGCAAGTTGTTGTCGGTCCTAAGTCCATGTTGGCAACGCGGATTGTTCCCCTCAAGGAAATCAACTGGCTGGGCGATGAACCGATCACGTCACGCGAAGAATGGGATGTTGGGGTACGTGTTCGGTCAACTCGCCCACCAACAGAAGCTGTTATACGCCCAATTTCAGAAACCGAAGCAACAGTTGAACTGGTTGCGGCAGAGCAAGGTATATCACCCGGACAAGCCTGTGTGTTTTATGATCGTGACAGCAGCCGCATCTTTGGCGGCGGCTGGATTCACAAAGGCTGATAAAAGCAATCAAATCAAAATGAGGTCTGTGCGCTGAGTACAGGCCTTAATTTTTGGTTGTGTGTGAAGGCATTCGTTCAAGAACAGCACGTGCCGCCCGCAAACCGGGGTCTTCACCACCCTGCCCCAATAGATTCATCGTATCCGCCATGGCATCCAATTGTGGCTGTGGGTTTGCGATCAGTTTCTCTAGGCCGGCTGAAATTAGGTCAGCCCTACATTCAGCACCAACAAATTCAGGAACATGGCGTGTATCGGAAACAAGATTGATCAAATTTCCTGTGTCGATTTTGACCATTCGCTTGATGACAATGCGACTTAACCAATTCAAGTCATAGGCGCTGACCATTGGCGTTCGTGCGGCTGCCAACTCTAACGCAACAGTCCCGGAAACGGCAATCGCGAAATCTGCAGCTGCAAAAGCAGCCCGTTTCTCGGTCATAACCTCGTCCAAATCCTGGCCACGCGGATCAAGGACCATGGGAGTGACAGGCCAGTCTTTGGTTTCCTGCTCGACCAATTCAGCCACCGGCCCTGCCGCAGGAACGACCACGCGCATTGCAGGGTGTTTTACCAATATTGGTGCTAGGGCTTCACCTAAGACCTTGGCCAAACGTGTAACTTCCCCCTTACGCGACCCTGGCAGAACCAGCAGCAATGGCGCGGCTTCTTCGAGGCCGTACTTTTTGCGAAAAGAGATTTTTTCATCTGCCGATGCTATAGGTTCTGCGGCAACAGGATGTCCCACGAAATCGCAATCCATCCCTTCTGCTTCCATATAGGGAGGCTCGAACGGGAATAGCGCAAGAACATGGTCGATCATTTTCGCCATCTTTGCTGCACGTTTCGGCCGCCATGCCCAGACGGTTGGAGCCACATAATGCACGCATCGAATGTCGCTGGATTGTTTCACCAACTTGGCAACACGCAATGAAAAATCAGGGCTGTCTATTGTGATAAGAACGTCCGGCTTACTGTCGGTAACAGCTTGCGCCGTTTGTGCGATGCGCCGCTTGAGATGACGGTACTTCGGAAGCACTTCAGCGATTCCCATCACACTAAGCTCATCCATCAAGAAACGGGTGCTAAGGCCTTGGGCCTCCATCATGACACCACCGATACCGTCGAACTGAACATCGGGACGCAACTGGCGCAAGCCAGCCATCAAAGCGCCACCCAACTTATCGCCAGAGGGTTCGCCTGCAATTACAAAAACCCGCAACGACTATTCTCCTGTCCGTGACCACAGGACCAGACCCGCAGCATTAGCCAAAGTGATGCATTCTTCAGGCTGAAGCAAAATCACATCACCGGCATCAATTACGATACCAGCCAGACCGGCCTTTTGCGCATTTTCTATTGTCGAAGGGCCAATTGTCGGCATGTCTGCGCGAGTGTCCTGACCAACCTTGGGCCCTTTGACCAATACGCCTTGAGCCCGCAATGGCGTGTCAGGAAGGTGGGAGAGCATAAAATCGGTGCCCCCAATCGTCTCCATCCCGAGCAACTGACCTCCACCTGTTACACAGGCTTGCCCAACATCCATCGGTGCCAAGGCTGCCAAAACATTGGCACCTAGCTTTGCGTCTTCGCGCATTTGGGCGTTAGGCCACGTCTCACTCAGTACACCCGGCGGGGCAATTAAATCAGGGACTAACTCATGCGCAGCCCGTACGGTAAAGCCTGTCTGCTCAAATAGCCCCATAACGGCACGCAATGCGCCATCATCACCCGATGTCAGCGCATCAGATATCAACGGGATCAGTGGCGCTGTATGTTCGTCTAGCTTACTTGGATCAAGGCTTGGGCGATCAATCGCTCCGCACAGGCAGACGTCAGTTACACCATGCTGCCCTAGCTCGATCAGCAGAGAACCTAGTGTCTCAAGACAAAAGTTCAGGTCAGCGTCTAGTTCGTCAGGTGCAAACCCGTCCATCACACATACCAAGGGTTTCTCGGCCTGCGCTTTTGCAACTTGTGCCGGCAATCCCCCAGTTCCGCAGATGAGGGCCAGCATCAGCGCGGCGTTAGAAACGAGCGGTCAGTGTCACCCGTTACAAAATCAACAATTTCTTGGACATATGCGCTGTCAGTTTCAGCCCCCAGCCGCTCAACACGGTTGTGGAAAGTGCCGTCACCCTGCGCAAGCATTTGGAACGCAGCACGCAACGCTGTGATATCAACGCGTGCAACACCGCGTCGCTTCAATCCTACAAGATTCAAACCATCCAAGGCACCACGCGGCGCTTGGACCAACCCATATGGAATCACATCATTTGTCACCATTGTCACTGCACCGATAATTGCACCACGTCCAATACGGACAAATTGGTGAATACCAGAAAGCCCACCAACAATCACATCGTCTTCTAGGATACAGTGTCCTGCAATTGCTGCAGAATTCACAATAATAACCCGATCCCCGATGATCGCATCATGGGCAATGTGACACCCCGCCATAAACAGGCAGTCGTCACCGATCTTGGTCATGCCACCACCACCTTCGGTACCAGCATTCATTGTAACGTGTTCGCGAATACGATTGCGCTTGCCGATCACTAGTCCTGATTGTTCGCCTTTGAACTTAAGGTCTTGTGGGATCTCACCAATCACAGCGAAAGAGAACACAACAGTCCCCTCACCAATCACAGTGCGACCTTTTACAACCACGTGGCTTTTCAACTCGACATCAGGACCGATTATAACGTCAGGCCCAACCAAGCAGAACGGACCAATGACGGCAGTTGGGTCGATCTGTGCGCCGTCGTCAATCACGCTAGAAGGGTGAATATTGCTCAAGGCAATTACTCCTTTGGGAGATCCATCATGGCCGTAAACTGTGCTTCGGCCGCCATTTCGCCATCGACTTCCGCGATGCCTGCAAATTTCCAGACTTTGCCACCGGGTTTACCGCGAACTGTTGTAAGCTTTAGCTCAAGTACATCGCCCGGAATTACTTTGCGACGGAACTTGCAGCCATCGATCGCCATAAAGTAGACCTGCATTTCTTTGTCAGCCATGTTGAGAGCTGTTCCCACCATAACAGCAGCGGTCTGCGCCATTGCTTCGACAATCGTCACACCAGGCATGATTGGGTTGCCCGGAAAGTGACCCTGAAAATGCGGCTCATTCATTGTCACATTTTTGATCCCGCGCGATGACTGAAATCCATCAATATCCAGAACCTTGTCGACCAACAAAAATGGATAACGGTGTGGCAAAATACGTTGGATCAGATTGATGTCAGCGGTTAGCAGCTCGGAACTCATGGGCCAGCTCTTTTCTTAAGTTTTTAGGGTTTTGATTTAACAGTTGGACATGACTACCAAGCCAGTGCAAGCGGGGCAAGACGGCGGTTAATCAACAGATGTTGCAGGTTGTGACCCATCGCCAAGAACAGCGTCAATCTGTGCGATAGCGATCGCCGTTATATCTGCCAAATTTGTACTTAAGACCACATTGCGACGTTCAAGAAGAACGGATGCCCCGACATCAAGCATCAAAGCCTGCAAAATCGGTGCTGCCGCATTTAAGAACGTTGTGCGTTGTGTTTCGATCTGTGTGCTCAGTGATTTTGCTTTACTAAGCTGTTCTTCGCGTGTGGCCTGAACCTTCAGGTCAAATTCATCCGCCAAGTCCCGAAATTCTTCAGCATTCATTGTTGCACGCAGCGCCGTCAGTCGTTTTTCTTCTTCAGCAAGTGCAAGTTCTTTGCTCTTGTTTTCCTCCGCGAGCTGGGCGCCCGCAGTTTCCAAGAGGCGAGCTGCTCGAACTCCGAATTTGCTTTGGTTGAACAATTGCACGGTATCTATAACCAATGTGCGTCCAGCGGCAAAATCGACCTGTTGTCCACTGACCTGCCCAACGGCACCAAATGCCATCAAACATATCAAAGAAAATGCGCGTAGCATCCTGTTACGTTCAGAACGAGGTCGACAGTGTGAAATCAAAGCTTTGCTCACGGTCAAAAGTTTCCTTGCGCAATGCATCAGTAAAGTTGAAGCGCAAAGGACCAACTGGAGTGCTCCACAACAGGCCAAAACCGATAACATGGCGAATGCTACCACCTTCACCAATGACAGAGCCACCCGAAGTGTTGGCGTCATTTAGGTTCCAAAGGTTCCCGATATCATAGAACATTGCGCCGCTAATCCCATATTCTTCAGGCAATCCCAACGGGAACTCAGCTTCCAAACGTGCAGCAACGTAAAGGTTACCGCCCAACGCATCGCCAGTACCTGTCCCCGTAGTATCACGTGGCCCAATGCCACCCGGTTCAAAACCACGCAAAATACCCGGCGTCAGGACAAAGCGATCGGCAGCACGGTTGGCACCACCACTAAAGGCCAATGCGCCACCCTCAACAGTCGCGCGCAGCACAACGTCGCCATTGAAAGCGCGGCGTTGGCCAACAGCCTTTGCAGTTGTTTTCACATACTTGCTATCACCACCAAGACCCGCGAAGTCTTGCGAAAACTCAAGCAAAACGCCTGCATCGGGGTTCAGACCTGATACGCGCGTATCGTAACGGTATGTATAACCAATCGAAGAGGAAATCTGTTTACCTACCGCAATATCATTGCCAATTACTGCACCGTTTGCTGCAGGACTTCTTGCTGAAATTTCGACTTGCTCCGCAGTGTAACGAAGTTGAATACGGCCATTCTCACTAACAGGAAATTCCAAGCTAGGTCTGAATAACCCAGTTGTGGAATCGTAGGTCGCAAAGGAGCTATCGCTTTCTGCGTAATTTAGAGTCAGGCCAAACCGTACGTCGCGTCCAAGGAAGTTTGGCTCCACAAACTTAAGGCCGTAGCGACGAGACTCTTGTGCTGTATTCAAGGAAATATCTACGACTTGGCCACGTCCAAGGAAATTGGTTTCTTTCAGGGAAATTGCTAAACCAAGACCATTGTTCGGAGAGAACGATCCCCCAAAGCTTAGTGAGCCAGTTGGTTGTTCTTCAACATCAACGTCAACGACGACACGGTCAGGAGACGAACCTTCCCGCGCATTTACGTTTGCATTGGTGAAGAAACCCAATGCCCGAATCCGCTCTGCGGATTCACGAATTTCACGTGGATTAAATGGGTCACCTTCAGAAGATTTAAATTGGCGGCGGATAACGCGGTCCAACGTAGTCGTATTGCCTTCAATATCAATTCGTTCAACAAAGACGCGCTGCCCGCGGGATAAAACGAATTCAACATCAAGCGTCAGATCACGATCGTTGCGGGTGATACGTGGCTCGACACGTAAGAAGTCAACGCCTTGGCGTATAGCTAAACGCTCCATGCGCGCGATCTCTAGTTCAACCAATGTCGGAGAATAAACTACACCTGGCCGGATTTTGGTCACGGCCTGATATTCATCGCCATCGACTGTGTTCAACTCGCTGGTTGTTGTGACAGTGCCAAACTTGAACTGTTGTCCCTCTTGAACATTAAAGGCAATAAAATGCCCGTCGCGCTCCTGAGCCAACTCGGCGTTTACAGCATTTGTTCTGAAATCAATGTAACCGCGTGATACGTAAAATTCGCGCAGCACTTGCTTATCAAACTCAATCCGATCTTCAACGAAAGTGTCAGCCTTCACCAAAGCCCGGAAAAGGCCAGCCTGTTTTGTTCCTAGGACACGGCGCAAACGCCTATCAGAATACACTCTGTTGCCAACAAAACTAAGACGCTCAACCTCTATGATGTCACCTTCAAAAATCTCGAACACAACATCAACACGATTGTCGCTGCGTTTGATAATTTTAGGCGAAACCCGTGCAGCCAAGCGGCCACTGTTCGAATAAGCTTCGGCAATCTTTGCCGCATCAGCTTCAGCAACTGTTGGATTGAAAACACGGCGTTCAGTAGATGAAACCAGCGCTGACAATGCATCGTTCTTCAAGCGGCGATTGCCTTCGAAGTTGACCCGATTGATGGTTGGGCGCTCGACAACAGTGATCTTAAGGGTATTCCCAACAGGGGAAATTGAAACACTTTCAAACAATCCGCTATTTTGAAGCTTTTGGAATGCGTCGTTCAGCTGTCCGGCGCTCACGGTTTGACCGCGTGCGATTCCCGCTTGGGACAGAATTGCGGAGTTTCCAATCCGCGTATTCCCGTCGACAACGACATTATTGAAAGAGAAGTTCTGAGCATGAACTGGCATCGTCCCAGCCATCCAAGTAGATGAAACCAATAAGGAAACACCAGCCAAGCGCTTGGCTGTCATCAATGCGTTTTTTGACGAATATGTGCCGCCGTGCTTGCTCGTAAACCGCAACTTCATGGTTATTACCCAATCTTAAGACAAAAGTTGCCTTGATGAGTACCGAGTATATGCAGACTTGTCAAAACGCGAACGTACTAAATCTGCCCTTTCAGACTGATTTCTTTCCCTTATTTAGAGGAAAGCACACCCACTTCGATGCTGCACAACCATAGCCCAAGCAAAAGACCGGCCGCCATCGCGCCCAAATACAAGCCACGATCCCAGTTCAGATCGACCAATAAGCGTAGGCCGCGGTATCCTGTTTGAAATGTTTGCATCTTTGTCATCCTTACGTTCACCAAAAACGTACAGACGCAATGAGGCCTTAAATTGATGGAAATGTGTCCTAAATATGGCAATGGGCACATTTAGGCGGATTCTCTTGTGCAAAAGTCCACTAAATTCGGCGGCTGGCTGCAGCCTAATCCAGCTAATAAACCTTCGGAACTTAGCCCTTTACGGGCAGAACAGATCATTGCCCAGAGCAAACACCATCAATG
>JAGSGK010000225.1 GCA_023955215.1 Paracoccaceae bacterium | reverse complement strand
GAACAAAATCAATAGGCACCACAACGGTTGCTGGAGCAATGGCCAACGCGTTGGTGATGCAGAAGTGTGCAAGCAACCCGGCAACCCCGATTAATATCAACCAAGGTAGCGTTTCGGCATCGGGGAGCGCGATGTCGCCGTCGTATCCGGCCGATAAAAAACCGAAGATCAATTGCAAAACTGTGAGATAGAAGAGGATACAAGTGATCGACTGCGTCCGCGTCAATCGTTTAGTGAAAATGATAGTAAAGGCAAAAAAGATCGCTGAGGACGCAGCCATCATGACACCAGTGTTGATCCCCGCCATATCGGGCCGGGTCACGATCAAGACACCAATGAATCCCATCAAGGCAGCAATTGCCCGGATCAATGTTATGCGTTCACCTAACAAAAATGGACTAAGCAAGATCACCCAGATCGGAGAAGTGAACTCCAGCGCGAACACTTGCGCCAATGGGATCACCGTAACGGCATAGAACCACAGGTTCTGCCCGATAAAATGCATGATATTGCGCGCAAAATGTAAACTGAATTGCTGTCGGTTGACTTGATGCCAGGTGCCAAACACTGAAGCGGCGGCAATCACAATCACCACACCGACGAAGCTGCGAAATAGCATGATTTCGAAGGTATCAAGGGCAAAACTAACTTCCCGCCCCGCGACAGCCATCGTTGAAAAAGATGCTATTGCACCTATCATCCATATGGCCGCTTTGAGGACTGGGTTCATGTGATTTAGCCTTTTGAAATGCCAAAGGCGTTACGCCCTGGGCCGTGATTCTGGAGCCGATCAGGTGAACCGATGGTGTATTAACCTTGGGCTTTACTTATCTCGCGTTTGCGAATGGTATCGCGCAGTAAAACGATGGTGCAACCGACCATACCGCTTAGCATAATCGACAGGGCAAGAATTCGCGAGCTGTGGGGTGCAACCTTTGCGATTCCAACAGGCCCAAACGAAATGACAGTCTGCCCGCTATCAATCGATTGAATTACGCGCTTTGCATTTAGCATATGCGTCGCAACGCGCTCTGTGCTGAGCAGGGAAGCGTTTGAAATGCTTTCAATCGCTTGAATCTCGGCCAACGCCTTAGCCTTGATAAACGCGGTGGTTTGCTGGCTGGATTCTTTGAGCTGTGTTTCATACGCCGCTAGAGGTGAAGGGATAGCTGTCGAGAGCGAAACGCTTTCGTCGCTGGCTGCCCAACCATCGATAAGGTGATCAGAAACGACTTGTTCCATTTGCTTTGACAAGCACTTCATTTGGTCTTGCACTCCACAAATCTGCTGACCAGCGACTGAATAGACATTTACCGAGTAAGTAGCCGATGCGCGATAAACGGGCTGGGATAGCTTGGTGTAACCGAACCCAAGCAAGGTGCTAATAACAACGATGCAACCAATGAGCCACTTACCGCCCCAAAGCGTTTCAAAAAGATCGAACAAGTCGATTTCATCGTTATTATAGTTTTCATTCATATAGTCAGTATCCGGTTCTTTTTTCTAGATTGACACAAATGTTACCGACCTTACACCAATAAAGTGTGGGCGGAGCAATAGCTACGTTTCATCAGTGATGAAACAGGTTTAAGCCCTTGCCATCATTCCCACTCAATCGTGCCCGGAGGTTTCGAGGTGATGTCATAAGTTACACGATTGATGCCCGGCACTTCGTTGATAATCCGCGTTGCGGTTTCGCCAAGGAATTCGTGGCTGAACGGATAGTAATCCGCTGTCATACCGTCCACAGAGGTCACCGCACGAAGGGCGCAGGCAAAATCATAGGTGCGGCCGTCGCCCATAACTCCAACGGTTTTCACCGGTAGGATCGCAACGAAAGCTTGCCAGATATCGTCATACAGACCGTGTTTGCGGATTTGGTCGATATAGACCGCATCTGCTTCGCGCAGGATTTCCAGTTTCGGACGTGTGATCTCACCTGGGCACCGGATCGCTAGGCCTGGGCCAGGGAAGGGGTGACGCCCGATGAAACCAGTAGGAAGACCAAGCTCGCGGCCAAGTTCACGCACTTCGTCTTTGAACAATTCGCGCAATGGCTCAACCAGCTTAAGGCCCATCTTTTCAGGTAAACCACCCACATTGTGGTGCGATTTGATGGTCACGGATGGACCGCCAGAAAAGGATACAGATTCGATGACGTCAGGGTACAACGTACCTTGGGCCAAGAATTTAGCACCGCCAACTTCAGCCGCATGTTTCTGGAACACGTCGATGAACAATTTGCCAATAATCTTGCGCTTGGTTTCTGGATCGCTTTGGCCATCCAATTCGCCCAAAAACAGCTCGCGTTCGTCCGCATAGATAAACGGCATGTTGTAGTTGTCGCGGAACATGGTGATGACTTCGTCAGCTTCACCTTTACGCAACAAGCCATTGTTTACAAACACACAAGTCAACTGGTCACCAATTGCTTCGTGGATCAGAACGGCAGCTACTGAACTGTCGACACCGCCGGACAGGCCGCAGATAACTTTCGCGTCACCCACTTGCTCGCGAATTTTGGCAATGGCCTCTTCGCGATATGCCCCCATTGTCCAATCGCCTTTGAACCCGGCCATTTTGACAAAGTTCTCGTACAATTTCGCGCCGTTTGGCGTGTGGTGAACTTCTGGGTGGAACTGCACCGCAAAGAAGTTGCGTGATGTGTCGGCTGTGATCGCAAATGGCGCGTTCGGGGAGGTGCCATAAACCTCGAAACCCGGTGCGATTTTGGATACGTGATCGCCGTGGCTCATCCAAACTTGTTCTTTGTCGTCTTCAAACCAGCCATCAAGCAGGGCCAGTTTTTCAGCTTCTGGCGTCACAAACGCACGACCAAATTCTGCAGTGCCATGGCCGCTTTCGACCTTACCACCCAAGACTTCCATCATCACTTGCTGACCATAACAAATTCCTAGGATCGGAACATTCAGATCAAACACAGTTGATGGCGGGCGCGGCGACCCTTCATCGATGACAGAGGCGGGACCGCCCGAAAGGATCACAGCTTTTGGCGCGAATTCGGCCAAAAACGCGTCTGTCACGTTCTGATAAGGGTGAATTTCGCAATAGACGTTCAGTTCACGCAGGCGTCGCGCAATCAATTGCGTCACTTGGCTACCAAAGTCGATGATGAGAAGGCGGTCATGTATGTTTGTCATGCGTCCTGCAATATGCAGATGTGGCGGGGCTGGCAAGTGTTTGAGGGCGGCTTTGCGGTTCGAATGGGCATGTTTTTGCGAAGAACCGAATTGGCAGCGCGCAGATGTCGCTTTTTTCCCAGCATCGCCGCAAATTCAGGGTGACATGGGGCGGCACTAAGGTATCAGCCAATCAAGCAATGTCGATAAAAAGGGGATCATCATGTCTGAAGCAGCAACTCCAGCAAGACGCGGACGCGGTGGCGGCGGTGCAGCACGTCGTGCAGCACGAACAGCAGTGTCTTTTGAAACGGCAAAATACATCGAACGCAATATCCCAAACTTTGAGGTTCTGACCGAAGAAGCGCTTTGCATCATTGAGGCAAACGCCGAACAGATCCTTGAAGAAGTTGGCGTTAACTTCCTTGATAACCCTGCTGCCCTAAAACGTTGGGCAGATGCGGGTGCAGACATTGACGGCGAACGGGTTCGTATTCCAAAAGGTCTAGCGCGCAAACTATGTGCAACAGCTCCCTCTACGTTCACTCAACATGCCCGCAACCCAGAGCGCAATGTCGAAATTGGTGGCCGAAATCTGGTGCTTGCGCCGGTTTATGGCCCTCCATTTGTGCGTGACGCTGAAGGTGGGCGCCGTTACGCAACCATCGGGGATTTTCAGAAGTTCGTGAAACTGGGCTATATGTCCAAATGGTTGCACCACTCTGGTGGTACGGTATGCGAACCAACAGATGTGCCGGTGAATAAACGTCACTTGGACATGATTCACGCGCACATGACCTTGTCAGATAAACCGTTCATGGGGTCCGTGACAGAACCATCCCGCGCCCAAGACAGCGTAGATATGGCCAGCATCCTGTTTGGCAAAGACTTTGTTCAAGAGAACACAGTTATGACCAGCCTGATCAACATCAACTCACCGATGACGTTTGATGACGTTATGATGGGTGCGCTTGAAGTGTACGCGCAAAACAATCAGGCCTGTATCGTTTCGCCGTTTATCGTTGGCGGGGCTATGGCACCGGTTTCTGTTGCAGGCACGTTGACCCAAGTGATGGCCGAGGCTTTGGCTGGCATTGCATACAGCCAGTTGATACGTCCCGGTGCCCCAGTAATTATGGGTGCCTTTGTGACGTCTATCGACATGAACTCTGGCGCGCCAACCTTCGGCACACCTGAGGCCGCGCACATTACATACGGGGCAGGGCAGTTGGCACGCCGCATGGGATTGCCATATCGTTCATCCGGCGGGTTCACTGGATCGAAACTGCCTGACGCGCAGGCTGGGTATGAAACAGCCAATAGCCTGAACATGGGCCTTTTGGCTGGTGTGAACTTTATGCTGCACTCTTGCGGTTGGCTTGAAGGTGGATTGGTCAGCTCGTTTGAGAAATTCGTAATGGACGCGGATCAGTTGGGTGCATTGCATCACCTCGCACGCGGCGTTGAAATTGATGAGAACGCACAAGCTATGGATGCGATCCGCGAAGTTGGGCCCGGTGGGCACTACTTGGGATGCGCACACACGCAAGCCAACTTTAAGGATGCGTTCTGGAAGTCAGACCTGTTGGACTACAAACCATTCGAGACATGGGAGGATGAGGGCGCGCGCGATACGCAATCATTGGCAACTGCCCGTGTGGAGAAAATGTTGAACGACTATGTTCAACCGCCATTGGATCAAGGCATTGCAGACGGTCTGAATGACTACATTGCAAAACGTAAAGAAGCCGAACCTGACTCCTTTATGTAGTCAGCTGACAGGTTTTGGTTGAGAGGCGCGTAGATCGCGTGCCTCTCCCACAATCGCAATCATCACATCGATATGGCGCAGCAGGTTGTAGGCAGATTCGCCTGCTTTGCGCAGTGCGTTTAGATCGCCTTCAATTTCGATAAGCCGCAAAATAGCCTCTGAGTGCTTGGGCATTTGACCATAACCAAGAAGACGTGGCAGTTGCGCCGTGCGTCTATAATCCATCGCACCGATGTGTGCCGCGCGCATCAAGAGCCTTGGGCGCTGTAACTGCTGTAAAATGGTTAATACGTCTTGCATGTAAAATCCCCTTAAGAACTAAAGCGGTGGGCAAAGTTGCCCCAATCATTGGATTTATCGCACGGCATTTATGGGTGTTGCGCGTGGCAGTAGGGCTAAGTGCGCAGGGTTCACGACTGTTTATACTTTAGAAACAATGATGAAGATTGTTGAATTCGTTAACCAACAAGTAATGTACACAAACCTTGGGTTGTGTGGAGAAAGCTGGGGGGTAAGT
>JAGSGK010000157.1 GCA_023955215.1 Paracoccaceae bacterium | reverse complement strand
GACCAACGCGCGATCGGGCGTACGCCGCGATCAAACCCTGCGACTTACACAGGGGCCTTTACTCCAATCCGTGATTGGTTCGCTGGCTTGCCAGAGTCTAAGGCCCGCGGGTACAAGGCGGGCCGCTTTAGCTTTAACGTCAAAGGTGGGCGGTGTGAGGCCTGTCAGGGTGACGGTCTGATCAAGATCGAGATGCATTTCCTCCCTGACGTCTATGTTGAGTGCGAGACCTGTCAGGGCGCGCGGTATAACCGTGAAACGCTGGAAATCCGCTTTAAGGGCAAAAGCATCGCTGACGTTTTGAATATGAACGTCGAAGATGCACAAACCTTCTTCCAAGCTGTGCCTTCTATCCGCGACAAGATGGATGCGCTGATGCGTGTTGGCTTGGGCTATATCAAGGTTGGCCAACAGGCCACGACCTTGTCAGGTGGGGAAGCCCAGCGGGTGAAACTGTCTAAGGAGCTCAGCAAACGTTCCACGGGGCGCACGCTGTATATCTTGGATGAGCCGACCACCGGTTTGCACTTTGAAGATGTGCGCAAGTTGTTGGAAGTGCTGCATGAATTGGTCGATCAAGGGAATTCAGTCATTGTGATTGAACACAACCTTGATGTTATCAAGACAGCCGACCACATCATCGATATCGGCCCAGAGGGTGGTGATGGCGGTGGTATGGTTGTGGCAACGGGCACGCCCGAGAAAGTGGCGGAAGTCGCAGAAAGCTATACAGGTCACTACCTCAAAGGCATGCTTAAACCCAAAGTAGGGCCTGCCAAATAATCAGGCAGCCATTGCCGCCAACAACGGGAGTGCTTCGCGTCCTTTGATAATGGGACGCGCGGCGCCACCGTAGTTGCCAAGGTCTTCGCGCAAGTTTGGGAACAGGCTTAGGATTTCTTCCTGAGTGTCGTGATGAAACCCTGCCATTGTCTGATCGCCGGGCAAATAGCTTTCACAAGCCACACCATTTGCTGTGATCACCTGATGGCGATCAAATAGCATGTGATGGTATGTGACTTGCTCTAACTCATAATCATTGATGACGGTGAAATCATTGATCAAGCCTTTGGCTTTCACCAACACCTCTGGTTCGCCAAACAACAACTCTGCCCAGCATCCCTCTAGCATGATGCGGTGTTGTGGGGAGACGATCAAATCAGACGTTGCGCCAAACGAACCCTTTTTGATACGGATCGGACGTTGGTTACCTTCGGTGGAAACCGTGCTGTTGCCGATCCATCGGACCATTTGTGGGCCGTCATCGCGTGTATTTACATACATCCCAGCGGTGATATTCTCGATCAGCATGGGACCTTCAGCCGTTTCAATCGCCGTGCCTGAGGCAAAGCATGGAATTTGAACAACTTCGACCAGCGCACTGTCTGTATTGCCCGCCGCATCCTCAATTGAATAGTTGAAGTAAACAGTTTCAAGGTCGGCATCGCCCTGAATTTGGAACGTACCGTCTGGGAGCAGTGTAATGATTTGGCCAGTCGCCAACGTGATCGAATTGTTCGCCGGGTCAGAAGCCACAACAGCCTGACCATTGATGTGTGTCACCGTCAATGCGCCACCGGTCGAGGTGTCATTGCTAAGAACATCAAGGATTTTGGTGTCATTCAAGCCAAAGATGATTGTGTCATCCTGGGCAATGATTGTTGATTGAACGGACCCCCCTGCGATCAAAAGGTTGGTATCATATCCGCTGTCGCCAACATCCGCGACGCCAACCTTCAACGTGTTAATAACACCCGTGGTTACTGGTGCGGTAAAGGTCAGGGTAACGGTGAAACCATTCATCTCGGTGTTGAATTGATCCGCCAAGTTATCGTTAAAAATATTCTGTGTTGTGCCATTGTTAATGTTGTTTATGGACGCCGTACCGTTGCCGACGTTTACAGTTGCGAGAACGCCATTCACCCAAACGCCAATGACGTCATTGTAGGCTGAGTTCACGAAATTGGGGTATTCTTCAGAGCTTAGGACGAAATCAAGGGTGATGGTGTCGCCGGTTGGCGTAAATTCCATATAAAGGAATGCTGCGTCAAATGAGTTACCAGGAGCATCAAAGTCGGCGTCGTCATCAATACCACCGGCTGTGTCCGTTGATGTGCCGGTACTTTGGTTGGTATTTGTGGTGCCGTCGCTGTTTGTAAAATCGACGGCGTTGCCTGTCGAAAGGATAACGCCCGTATCACCGGGTGTTGCGAATGGAGAAACGGTATCGCCATTGGAATATGTACCACTCGACGCCGCGTCACCGCTGTAGGTGGCACTATTAACGACGATACCACTGCCGAAAATCTCATTTGCCATATCAAGCGCTGTTGCACTCGTATTGATTGGCAGCTCTGTTGCTGTCGCCATTTTTCCCTCGTCCTCATAACGCGGAGTTGATCCGTCCTGAGGCAGGTATGCAGGGAAAGTTTGTCATTCGATTGTAGCGAATAAGGAAATAATGGGTTCACAAAAATGAAACACCAACCAAACACGTATTTTTATTGCTTGCAATTAATTGTTTAATATCAGTAATTTGTCTTGATTTTGCATTGTTTCCACAGTCGGAATAATCGCATTTCTTGGGAAGCAATAACGCAATTCAAACACATTTAAGTCAGGGCTTTACCCAGACTACACCCCACGGTTGCGCTGTTCGAACCGTGGCAGCATGGCGCTGAAATCTTTGCCCAATCCGCCTTCGTCCTCAACGAACTTCTTATATAACGCGTGGGCCAATTCACCCATTGGCGTATCTGCATCCACCGCACTGGCCGCCTGCTGGCTTAACCCTAGGTCCTTTAACATCAACTCAGCTGCAAATCCCGGTGCGTAATCATTGTCTGCGGGGCTGGTCGGGCCAACGCCTGGGGCAGGGCAGTAGGCGTTCATCGACCAAGAGTATCCAGAAGATGTGCTGACGACGTCAAACATCTTTTGACGATCAAGGCCAAGCTTGTCCGCCAAGGCAAATGCTTCGCAGGTCGCAATCATCGTCGCGCCCAAAACCATGTTGTTGCAGATCTTGGCCGCTTGGCCTGCACCTGACGCGCCGCAATGCACCGCTTTTTGTCCCATGATCTCAAACAACGGGGACACAGTGGCAAATGCCGCCTCAGATCCACCCGCCATGAATGTCAGCGTGCCACCCGCCGCGCCACCGATACCACCCGACACAGGCGCATCTGCAGCCAATAGGCCCGCCGCTTGAGCATCCGCTGCCACGGCACTGGCGCTTTCAACGTCAACGGTGGAACAATCCAGTAAGGTCGCACCTGATTTCATCGCAGGGATCACTTCGGCCGCAACACTGCGCAGGATCGCACCGTTGGGTAGCATTGTGATAACAACATCTGCACCTGTGGCCGCTTCAACAGAGGTGGCCGCCACAGCAACGCCCTCAGCCGTTGTGCCCGCCGGATCAAAGCCGGTCACGTTATGTCCCGCAGCAGCCAAGTTGGCAGCCATAGGTGCGCCCATGTTGCCCAGTCCGATAAAGCCGATGTTCATGCCGTGTCCTTCCGATGTGTTGGTCTGCAAGTCTAATGCGTTTTCGCCCAAAGGCAGCAACATCTTTGAAACGGCCGTCGCAGGGACAGTGCCATCTGCGAATTGCCATTTGGGGCTGCGGTCTTTGTCGATGATCGCGGCGCGGATGCCCTCGGTAAAGTCGCCGTGCTCCATACTGCGCGCGGTAAAGCGGTATTCAAGGTCCAGTGCTTTGGCCAGCGAGATGTTAGAGCCACGCAAACGGTTCAGAATTTCAAAGGTACACGCCATAGAAAGCGGGCTGTTACGGCGCAGTTGTTTTAACGTCTTTTGGGCAAACTCACTGTCGTCGTTTTCCAATGTGGTCAAAACATCCGACAGGCCAACGCCGCGGAAATGTTTGGTGATCTCAGGCATCTGTGACTGGATCGGTCCGATTTCGGCAGGGGTCTCAGGCGTCAGGCAAGCGGTGTCGCCCGTTGTTTCAAGCTGGGCAATCAGGACAGGCCATTTGCCTTCGGGAATGTAGATATCTGCAAAACCGGCAAAGATCGCATCGGATGCATTCATGCGCGACGCGGTTGTGCCAAGGTATTCACCCAAACGCTCAGGGGCCAAGGCCAGCATCAAGGTGCCGCCAACGTCAGGGACCAATCCAATGCCAACCTCAGGCATGGCGATCTGGCTGGTGTCACCAACAATGCGGTGTGACCCGTGACACCCAATCCCAACGCCGCCCCCCATAGTGAACCCTTGAAGGAAGGAAACAACAGGTTTTGGGTATTCAAATATCTTGGCGTTCAGGCGGTATTCATCGGCCCAAAATTTCTGACCATAGGAAAAATCACCCGCTGTGCCCGTGGCGTACATATCCGCGATGTCGCCACCCGAACAAAAGGCGCGATCACCCTCAGCGTCCATGACAACCAGCTTAACAGCAGGATCTGCGCGCCACTCATCAAGGGCGGCCTCAATCGCCAGACACATCTCGTAGGTCATAGCGTTCAACGCTTGTGGGCGTTGCAAAGTGATACGGCCTGCTTGGCCGGTGATGCGGATTGAGATGTCAGTCATATGATTTAGCGGTTCTTCAACATGTCGCGGGCCACGATGACCCGCATGATTTCATTGGTGCCTTCAAGGATTTGGTGAACGCGCAGGTCGCGTACCAGCTTCTCGATGCCATAATCAGCTAGATAGCCGTAGCCGCCGTGCAGTTGTAGGCATTGATCTACAACCTTGCTGCCCACTTCGGTCACGAATTTCTTGGCCATCGCGCAATATTTGGTCGCATCTGGCGCACCTGTGTCCAACTTCCATGCCGCTTGGCGCAGGAAAACACGGGCGGCTTGCAGCTCGATCTCCATGTCCGCAAGGCGCCATTGCAGCCCTTGGAATTGGTCGATGGATTTGCCAAATGCTTTGCGCTCGCCCATGTAATCAAGGGTCGCGTTCAGGGCCGTTTGGGCGGCACCTAACGAACAGGCAGAGATGTTCAACCGACCGCCGTCCAACCCCATCATCGCATACTTAAACCCTTTGCCTTCTTCACCAATCAGGTTCTGTGCGGCAACTTTGCAATCATCAAATTGAACCTGTGCAGTGGGTTGTGAACGCCAGCCCATCTTTTGCTCTAGCCCACCAAAGGACAGACCATCTGATCCGTCTTCGACATATACCGTGGACACACCCGCAGCGCCGTCTTCGCCCGTGCGCACCATGCAAACATAGGCGTCTGAATAGCCACCGCCCGAAATGAACGCTTTGGTTCCGTTCAGGGTATAGCCCTCGTTTGTGCGTTCTGCGCGGGTTTTGAGGGCTGCGGCGTCTGATCCTGATCCGGGTTCCGTCAGGCAATAGCTTAGGACAGTGTTCATCGCCAAAACGTCAGGCATCACACGTGCCTTCATCTCATCACTGCCAAAGCTGTCGATCATCTTGGCGCACATGTTGTGGATGGACAGGAAGGCCGCAACCGAAGGGCAGGCCATGCTGAGGGCCTCAAAAACAAGGGTCGCATCAAGGCGCGAAAGGCCCGTGCCGCCGCCGTCTTCAGAAACATAAAGGCCGCCAAAGCCAAGTTCGCCAATTTTTGGCCAAAGGTCTTTGGGGATTGTTTCGGCAATTTCCCAATCACGTGCGTGGGGCGCGATGGCGTCTTGGCCAAAGGCATAGGCCATATCAAAAATTGCAGATTGTTCTTCGCTTAGGGCAAAATCCATGTCGATCCTCGCGTGCAGGTGGCTAGGTGAATTGAACGGATGTTAAATTCAAACTATTTCATGAATATTTCAAAGCATGAGAGTTTGAGTTGGTCGTTTAGATGGTTGAGTGCCGCCGCAACGGGCGGCACTCAGTATTGCTTATTCCATCACTGGGATTGAGAATTCGCCGCCTTCTTTGATGCCTGATGGCCAGCGCGCTGTCACAGTTTTGGTGCGAGTGTAGAATTTGAACGCATCTGGACCGTGCTGGTTCAAATCGCCGAACACAGATTTCTTCCAACCGCCAAAGGTGTGGTAGGCCAATGGCACAGGGATTGGCACGTTGATGCCGACCATACCGACGTTAATCCGGTTTGCGAAATCACGGGCTGCGTCGCCGTCACGGGTAAAGATCGCGGTGCCGGTGCCGTACTCGTGATCCATCGCAAGGCCTAGGGCCTCTTCATAAGTTTCTGCACGTACACAAGTGAGGACTGGGCCAAAAATCTCGTGCTTGTAGATGTCCATGTCTTTGGTAGCGCGGTCGAACAAGTGCGGACCAACGAAGAACCCTTCCTCGTAGCCTTGCAATGAGAAATCGCGACCATCAACAACCAACTCAGCACCTTGATCGATACCGGTTTGAACAAGACGTTCGATGTTGGCTTTTGCGGCGGCTGTGACAACAGGGCCGTAATCCACGTCATTGCCAGATGTGTATGGCCCAACCTTTAGCTTTTCGATCCGTGGAACCAGCTTTTCGATCAAACGATCGGCTGTGTCGTCACCCACTGGAACCGCAACGGAAATCGCCATGCAGCGTTCACCAGCAGCGCCGTAACCGGCACCGATCAAAGCATCAGCCGCTTGATCCATGTCAGCGTCTGGCATGATAATCATGTGGTTTTTCGCGCCACCAAAGCACTGAACGCGTTTGCCGTTCGCACAACCTGTTGAGTAGATATATTCCGCAATCGGGGTTGAGCCCACAAAGCCAACAGATTGGATCACATCGTGGTGCAAGATCGCGTCGACGGCTTCTTTGTCGCCGTTCACAACCTGAAGGATGCCTTTTGGCAGGCCAGCTTGTTCCATCAATTCAGCAAGCATCAATGGGACAGATGGATCACGCTCGGATGGTTTAAGGATAAACGCGTTGCCACATGCGATGGCAGGGGCAAACATCCACATCGGGATCATGGCGGGGAAGTTGAACGGGGTAATGCCGGCAGTCACACCCAAAGCTTGGCGCATGGAATACATGTCGATACCAGGGCCAGCAGAGTCAGTGTAGTCGCCTTTGAGCAACTCAGGGGCACCGATGCAATATTCAACCACCTCAAGGCCGCGCTGCACGTCACCTGCGGCGTCGGGCAGAGTTTTACCGTGCTCGCGGGAAAGAGCCTCGGCCAGTTTGTCCATGTTGTCGTTAAGCAAGCCCACGAACTTCATCATCACACGTGCGCGGCGTTGTGGGTTTGTTG
>JAGSGK010000295.1 GCA_023955215.1 Paracoccaceae bacterium | reverse complement strand
CCATAAGCAGAATCGTTACACACCACGACAATCAAATCCAACCCCATTCGCACAGCTGTATTGAATTCGCCTAAACCGCCCATCATGAAGCCTCCATCTCCGGTAAACAGACACACAGGGCGCTCCGGCTCTGCGACCCCCATGCCAATTGCAGTTTGCATACCTAATCCAATTGCCCCAAAATCAGTTCCCGATATGAAACTTTGGGGGTCGGTAGCTGCAATGCGGCACCAAACTTCGGTCATGAATCTCCCGCCATCTGTGACCAATAGGCGGTCTTTGGGAAGCGCTTGGTCAAGCATCTGCAGAGTATAGGGTAAGTCCAGATATCCAGTTTCTTTTTTAGGTGGGGAAACATCAGGATGTTTACTGAGCGATGCAATTTCCAGCTCTTGAATAAAACCACTTGGCGCGATCTCTGCTTCGTCCAACAATTCAACGATTTGTTCAGCAAAGACGGATGGGTCGGCCACAATCCCAGCATCGGGCACAAAGAACCGCCCGAGGGTCAAAAGATCGTCAGACACTTGAACTACGCGTTTCCCTTGGAAAAGTTTGCCACGATCGGTCGTGAAATTATGCAGGCTGGTCCCAAAAGCGATGATACAGTCTGCCTTGTCGATAGCTTCATACCCATCTGGTGTGCTCAGTGTTCCAAAGATATCCATATTGTTGGGGTGCCCAGCAAAAAAGTCCTTAGCCTTTAACGTTGTTGCTAAAGGCGCATCCAAACGCTCAGACAAGGAAATGAGCGCGTCCTTCGCATGGATAGCCCCAATTCCAGCGAGCACAATAGGGCGTTTAGCCCAAGCGATCATACCCAACGCTTCGTCAAAAACATTTCCTGTAATGGCAGAGTTGGTTGTTTTGAAGCTGGGGTAAACGGTTTTTTGGTATGAAATTTCCTGCCACATGAAATCAGCAGGGATGTTTAAGACGATAGGGCGTTTTTCCGCTTCTGCCCGATGAAAGGCGGCGGCCAAGTCATTCAAAGCGGTATCAGGTGCGCGAACCTGTTCAAACCCTGCACCGGTCGCCTTAACCAACTCGCGCTGATCCGCACCTTGAAGGGCATTTCTATCGACCGTTGGCGTGTCTCCACAGATTAAAACGCAGGGACTTTGTCGTCTTGCCCCCTCGATCAACGCAGTCACGCAATTAGACAAGCCTGGCCCATGTGTCACAGTAGCGACGCCTGCGCTGCCCGCCGCGTGCCAGTAAGCCATGGCGGCCAACACCGCACTTCCTTCGTAAACGACTGGGACAAATTTCCCATTTAGCTTGGATATGAAATGGTCGGCAAAAAATAGATTTGCATCGCCCATAAGTCCGAACAAAGTATCCACACCGTGATCTATCAGGGCTTGCGCCAGGGCGCTATGAACGTAGGTAGGATTGTCGGGCATGGTGAACTTTCTTAGGTCGTTGTTTGTAGGCGAAAACAGATACAATTATATTCAACAATAAGCTTTGTTTTCACAAGGTCTTTTCAATAATTTCACACGTGTCTGGGAGGTCGTAGCGGACAAGAAGAGCATCACCCGGCTGTAAGACAGACAACGGAAACACGTAAAAGTTATGGCAAGAAGATCGGCGAAGATATCAAGAGATCTACCCGCAAGCATTAGTCATCAGAAGAGAAGATCAGGATCGTCTTAGATGGGCTGCGCGGCGCAGAAACACAACAGATTCATGATTTATTGGCTACGTCAGTTTTCGGAAAACATCGAAATTTGATCTCTTAAAGTTCTAACGGCAGCGTTGGGCCGAGGCTGTGTAAAAACTCTTCCCAGAGTATTTAAATTTTAAAATTTGGTCGTCAACATTCATATTTTCGTTTCAAGGACGTCAATATGGCTTTGGTTTGCGCCTGCTGGCCTGGTTATGGCGCTAAAGTTGCCCAAACAGCTCCATTCAAACTGCAATGGCCTTCATCAGAGAGCCAATTCCGATCATGTTGATCATGCGTTTGATGTTATACGCAAGGACATTGAGTGCCATCTCAGCTCCCACATTCTTCAATCTTCGCGTTAGAAAGTGAGTGGGACCCATCTAGGCTTTCAGGGTTCCAAAAGGATGTTCGACCGTACAGCGCCGTGCGCGCATCAAGTTTGGATCGCGTTCCATCCGCGCATTTGCGTCGTCGATAAGATGTTCATGCTCCCAACGGGCAATCCGGCGTTCTTTACCTGTCGTGCAGCGGGATTTCAGGGGACAGTGTTGGCATTCGTTTTGCCAATACCGTCGGTGCATCAGGCCACCTTCTTCTCGCGCGTATCGATAAGTCAGTTGTTTTCCAGCAGGGCAGTTGTAGACGTCTACTTCACAATCATAGGTAAAATCAGCTTTCACAAACATACCCTTCTTACGGTTGCCTGACGTCTCGGGCCGCGGAACTGTTGTTGTGATCTGGGCTTCGTCACAAGCCAGTAACTGTGCACCACTGAAGTACCCACGATCCGCAATTGCGTCCAGCTTGTCGAGCTTGAGAGCCGCTTTCGCAGCCTTAGCCATCGGCGCAAGCTGGGTGCGATCATTGCCAACCGTTGTGACTTCATGTGCGACGATCAGATGTGTTTCAGTATCAACCGCTGTTTGAACATTATAGCCAACCAATCCAGTGCCTTTGCCACGGGTCGCCATGGAGCGCGCATCAGGATCGGTCAAAGATATCTGACCATCTGGCGCATCTTTCAATTGTTCGGCAATACCTGATAAGCGGCTCACTTCTGCACGAACGCGTTTTAGCTTTGCTTTCAAATGGGTGACCTTGTCGATGCGGATCTCCTGTTTTTCCTGTCGATCAATCCGTGCCATCTCCTCAAGATAACGGGTTGCACTTTGCTCAAGGTGGCTGATGCGTAGCGCGATCTTTCGGGGTGTGAAGTTCCGATCTCGGTTGTTTACAGCCTTGAACTTACTGCCATCAATGGCGACACATCCACCACCCAGAACGCCTATGCGACGGCACAGTTCAACAAACTGCGCGCAGGTCTTTTTGATAGCTATTGCGTTATGCCTACGGAAATCTGCAATTGTTTTATGATCCGGTGCCAGACGCCCCATCAACCACATAACTTCAACATTCCGATTGGCCTCTCGTTCTAAGCGACGGCTGGATGGCACCCGGTTCAGATATCCGTAAATGAATAGCTTCAATAAAACGCATGGATGATATCCAGGCCGACCTGTATTCGCAGGATCCGTGCGATCAAACCCGAGATCAAAAAGATCTAAGGCATCCACAAAAACATCGACGATACGAACTGGATTGTTGAACCGCCCCGGTTTTGCCGGAGACTGTTTAGTTCTTCTCAAGCGACCTTATCGAATGCGTCTATGTTTGCATAGT
>JAGSGK010000078.1 GCA_023955215.1 Paracoccaceae bacterium | reverse complement strand
TAGGTAAAAAGCAGCGAAAGCTGGCTGAGCGGCATCAAAAGAATGCTTTGGCGTTGGTTGGTCATTTGCCGGCGACTGCTGCGAGATCCAGCCAAACAGCTTCCTAATGCATTGGCTACTTTACGCTGCGCGCTTGATAAGATTGTTCCAGAATACTTGTGCAGGGGTGAAACGTTCACGGATCAGGTTCGCTTCGTGCTTTTTGACAACCTGACGGGCAAGACGGCCATAGTTGTCGGGTAGGGTACGCAGCTCTGGGAACAACCCTAAGACCTCTTCGCGTGTTTCATCTTCAAAACCGTCTAGGCCGATCGCGCCGGGATAAAAGCTTTCGCTATCACATCCGCTTGAAACCAAAACTTGATGCTCTTCAAACATGAGATGATGATAGCAGACATTGCTGCGGGTCTCTTTTACGATTGTTTGGCCATTCACCAAATGTTTCGCAGCGCAGAACACTTCGTTGCTTCCGGTGATCAGAGAAACGGTTGGATCTTTGATCAGCAAACGGTGCATGGGCGAAAACCACAGGTCGCGGTCAGGTAAGCCAGGGCCAAGAGAGCCCTTTGAAACGCGGATTGGCTTCAGTGCATCGAATTTTGACCCGATCCCAAGCTGAATATCGCGTGATCCTGCCTATGAAATCCGTTGAATCCCATTGTCACGGGTTATCACCTGATCGCCTGCGCGCAGGTCTTCAATTGGGCGTGGGCCGTATGGGGTGTCGATCAAAGTGCCAGCAACGAAACACGGTGGTTCATCGGTGCCGTTGATGGTGATGGTGATGGTTGAGGTGCCGTTTGTTGAGGTGGCTGTGAAAACCTCAGTCAGCGTTTCGCCCATATTGAGGGCCTGAATGGACGCGTTGGCGTTGTTTGCGCTGTAGGTCCATACACCGTCGTCATCAATCACAAGGGTGGAGCCATATGCCCCAGATATGGTTTCTGCCGTCCACTGGCCTGCGTCATTGTTAAAGAAGGGGCCAAAGTTGATGTCACCCGTCGCAGTTAGAAAACCGCCCACGATCCCAGCGTCTTCGGTTACGGCACCTGTATCTGGTTGTGGAAAGCCCATTGTCTGCTCCTACATCCTATTCGAGGTCTAAGTGGAAGGAGTGCACACGGTTCTTGCGCACTGACGAGTCGCCGCGCACCACCTTGCGGGTTCGTCCACCTTTGCCCAAACGCGCGAAATAGAACGGTCCTTCGGGTGGGGTACGCGCAATATGTCGAGCAACCATTTTACCGTGGCCAAAGGGAGCAAGAATATCGAGAAACCAAAGGTTTGTGCCGCTGGTCCAATCCTTTTCGGTCGGTGGAACCTGATCATAGATCATGCGCTGGCTCACCTCGTCTGAGAGGCGTGCCCAAATCAGGGCAGCGCAGACTTGATCATCGTCATTTGTGAAGAAGCGGATGGTGTCATTGTTGATCGCAGGAATGAACAAGCGCGATAAGGCCTGAACAGGAAACTGTTTGTGCAGGGGGCAATATGAAGCAAGCATACTCAGTCTCCCAAAGGAGGCCATCTGCGATTCAGTTTGCTGCTGTGCACTTTCATCACCCATGGGGCGTTGTTGTGCGTTTTGTAACCCGCTCATTTTATTGCCTGCTCATTCCGTATTATTTTTTTGTTTCGGAATTTGGAACAATGCTAGGTTGAAAATTGCTGTGAGCCAAGGGATTTGAATTCTACGAATTTTCGCGTGCCCATTTTACAACAATAAATATGTTGGTTCGGCTGCCGTTAAAACGCAATCAAGCGGCAGATTGTTCTGCCGCTTGATGAAATTTGGTAGCGGTTTTGGAAGGCTGACCCTTAGCTTTTGAGGGTTTTTGCAACCAATTCGTTCACAGCCTTTGGATTGGCTTTGCCGCCAGTGGCTTTCATTACCTGACCTACGAACCAACCGGCAAGCTTTGGGTTTTCAAGCGCTTTGGTCACTTGATCCGGATTTGCCGCAATGATTTCGTCTAGGGCCGCTTGGATCGGACCAAGGTCGGTCACTTGTTTCATGCCTTTGGCTTCAACGATCTCAGCAGGATCACCGCCTTCAGTATAGACGATTTCGAACAGGTCTTTTGCAATCTTGCCGCTGATTGCGTCCGATGAAATCAGATCAATAACGCCACCCAATTGGGCAGGCGTTACGGGGCTTTCTGTTATGTCTTTGTCGTCCTTTTTTAGGCGACCAAACAATTCGTTGATCACCCAGTTGGCCGACATCTTGCCATCACGACCATTTGCCACGTCTTCAAAGTAACCAGCGGTTTGAACGTCAGCGGTTAAAACGGATGCGTCATAGTCTGAAAGTTTAAAGTCATTGATGAAGCGTGCCTTTTTTGCGTCTGGCAGCTCTGGCAAGTTGGCTTTGATATCATCAACCCACTCTTGCTCAATTTCCAAAGGCAACAAGTCTGGATCCGGGAAATAGCGATAATCATGCGCTTCTTCTTTAGAACGCAGCGGTGAAATCTCACCCGTGTCTGGGTTCCATGCAATGGTATTTTGCTGAATTTTACGGCCGTTTTCCAATTCACCGATTTGGCGTTTAGCTTCGGCCATAATTGCCGCTTGGATAAAGCGCATTGAGTTCATGTTCTTCAGCTCGCAGCGCGTGCCAAGGTACGAGAAATCATCGCCATTTTCACGGAATTTTTCGTAATCACCAGCGCGGCAGACAGATACGTTTACGTCAGCCCGAAGGTTACCGTTTTGCATGTTGCCATCAGACGTGCCCAAATACTGAACGATCTGGCGGATTTTTGCGACATAGGCCGCGGCCTCTTCAGGGCTGCGAATGTCTGGTTTGGACACGATTTCCATCAGGCAAACGCCTGTACGGTTCAAATCTACGAATGACATGTTCGGGTCCATATCGTGGATGGATTTACCCGCGTCTTGCTCCATGTGAATGCGTTCAACGCGCACTGTGCGCGCAGTGCCGTCACCCAATTCAACCAAAACTTCGCCTTCACCGACAATCGGGTGGTAAAGTTGTGAGATTTGATAGCCTTGCGGCAAATCCGGGTAGAAATAGTTTTTGCGGTCAAAAGCTGATTTCAGGTGAATTTCTGCATTTAGACCAAGGCCGGTACGCACCGTTTGTTCAATGCAATATTCGTTGATAACGGGCAACATGCCAGGCATGGCGGCGTCAACGAAGGCCACGTTTGAGTTTGGCTCGGCTCCGAATTTGGTGGAGGCGCCAGAGAAGAGTTTGGAATTCGAGCTGACCTGCGCGTGCACTTCCATGCCAATGACCAGTTCCCAGTCATGTATGGCCCCAGCAATCGTTTTGATTTTTGGCAATTCGTAAGTCAGATCAAGCATCATCATCTCCTGTGCGCAACGTAGCAAGGCGGTTTTAGGACAGGGGCGACACAGGAGCAAGGGGGGACAAGGTGATCTGGCCTCTGGATGGTGCGTTAACTTTGGTGCGAGGGGTTTTCGCGTTCCATTTCGCCGCATCGACTTTGGAAGAGGGATCACTCAGACTTTGATGGAGTGCGGCGTATCGCAACCGATTTGGAGTTTTTAACCATGGAAAACGTCATAGAAGCCCAGAGGCCCGAGCACAGCTTGATCACAGAGCAGTCAAAGATGTCAGGGTATGTAACGGATTGCTTTAGCATCGAAATTTCAAGAGCTGTCAAACTGTCTGACTTCATCGAGGCCTTTTACAAAACGCCGTTGTTTCGTCTTGAACGTGTTGTCTTATCCTTGGCCCCCAAAGGGCGGATGCGTGACGCGGATGTGACAGCGCTGTCGAAGGGGCTGACGGATCGGATTTTTATTTGGGAAGTCGAAACGCGTCACGATGCACAGATATTGTTATCAGCTGGTGGCACAAAGTCGTGGTTGATGGTGCAGCCAATCGAAGATGGCACACGATTGTATTTTGGATCTGTTTTAGTGCCCTCACCGTCCAAGGTTAAGGGCGAGGCACCCAAAGTGGGCTGGCTTATCCATAGCTTGATGGGCGCACATCTGCTGTATTCGCGCCTGCTTTTGCAGGCTGCGGTTCGTCGATTGATGCAGCGCGGTTAGGCTGGCTGGCAGATAGGGCCGTCGTCAGTAAATATAATGCGGTTGCCGTTTGCGATATCGCGGCGAAACACGGTCCCGATGATGCGCAATGCGTCTGCTTCACCAGAGGCTGCAAAGCGATCTGCGCAGCGGACCTGAAGGTTGTTGTCAAACCCACGTGCGGCGTGTGCCCATAACATCGGGTGCAATTCGGTAAGGTATTCACGGATGATCCATTTGGCGCAATCTGCGATTTGGCTGCGCACTTGATCAGCTTCGTCGTTGCCACCGGTCGCATTGCCCATAGTATTGGCACAATATGCGGCCAATAGATTGACCGTGTACTGATCTTTTGTGCGCTTCAAGATGTCGCGCAATCCGTCTACAAAGAATTCCACGTCGAGGCGGGCACAGGCGATATCATCATAGGCGATGGCATCAAACTGTACCCACGTATACGCGCCTGCACCCCAAGTTTTTTGGGTGCGAGCAGCTGTGCGGCGCGCTTCGAGTTCTAGGGCATTATAGTCCCCAAACCAACGTGGTAACAAATGGTTGTCCATTGCGCGCATGATGCGGGCATTACTTGGGTCCAGATCGATAATTGTCTCATAAGCTCTTGCGATGTCGTCGCTGGCATTTTTTCGACCAGCGAGTTGCGTGCATTCTGCAGCCGCCAAGAAGGCAGGCTTAGGCCTCATGTCTTTGAAAGGGGCAAGGATATCTGCCGCCCGATCAAAATGGGCATCAAAAGCATTGTTATTGGTTTCAGAAATTTCAACGTCCCACCGTCCGCCGCGCCATGACCAACCCATATCCATGTGCGCATGGGCAACTATGGTCGCGATTGCATAATCATTCGGATGGTCGGCAAGGACGGTTTCTAATTCTTCGATACCATTTAGGAGAGGGGCGTCTTTCGCCGGTTTGCCACTCATCAAAGCGTGTTCGCAGGCGTTCACAACATCTGCACGTGCGCCAAAGCCGATTAGGTCTGCCACTGGCATGCCACCGTCTGTTTTACGCAAACAGCGGTCGGCTGATTGGATCGCTTTTGAAATATCGACCCATTGTTCCTGGCGTGACAGGCGTTGACCGCGTTGTTGATGGAAATCGCGTTCACGATCTTCGGCCGTTGGATCGGGGCAGGAAATTACAAGGACATCGCTGTTGGGTGCTTTTGCCATTTTGATTTTGGGGCGTTTGGGAATGACGGGTCCAGATGGAAGGCAAACACCATCCGTTTCGATAATGTAGCGGTTTTTACCACGGCCTAAACGGGCTTGAAGCGGTTTGAAACGCGCTGTGATGATTTGTGCCAACTGCATAATTTTTAATCCGAAACTCATTAATCTACACAGCAATGTTTGACATCTGTTTGGGGCGAAAAGGTGGCGTGGGTAGGAAAGTTTAAGGTCTATCCTGCGGCTAAAACGTCGAATTTGTTAACAAAAGTTAATACTTTTGACGCAATACCCGCATTGGTTGGAGGATTGTTTCTTAATGCGGGAATGATGGGATTTCCGGAATTTACCTCTTTTTTACCCCGAGTCGGGACAGGTCGCCTGTTGTTGGCGGAATGATGTGGTGTCGGATACTTGCTAATATTCACACAGCCCTTCAATACTATGCGCTATGCGTAATGTTATTTTATCATTGATCTTTTCAGCCAGTGTTTTGGCAGCAGCCCCGACATTTGCTCAAGAAGCAGAAGTCCTTCGTGCGCCAACACGCGAAGCAAACATGCCGAACACGCGTTGGACCCATCAACCGGACCATTTGTTGTGGAACCGTGCGGCACTGTCGGCCCTTAAGACCCACGGCAAGTCGTTGGTTGATATTGTGCCAGGTGATATAAAGACGTGGTGTCCGCATTATCCAGAGGCCAGTGATGCAGATCGCCGTGCTTTTTGGTTAGGGTTCATGTCTGCGTTGGCAAAGTTTGAAAGCACCTACAAACCCAAAGCAGTGGGGGGCGGTGGCAAGTGGTATGGTTTGCTGCAAATCCTGCCCGCGACAGCGCGTGGGTATAAGTGTAACGTAGGTACGGGCGAAGAACTGAAGAACGGGGCCGCCAATCTAAGCTGTGCGGTTCGTATTATGGCATTTACTGTGAACCGTGACGGTGTGGTCCATGCAAAGGACAAGCGTTGGCGTGGTGTCAGTGCAGATTGGGGCCCTATGCGTTCGCCGTCAAAACGAGCGGATATGGCGAATTGGCTAAAGAAACAGCAATACTGTGCGCCGTTAGATGACCTGCGCCCCCGTACACGGCCCTAGTTTAGACGAACCCGAAGTGTTGTCGCCGTGTAGTATAGCCATGCGCGTGGAGCTGTGTTTCCAGCGCGCGGTGGTTGGGGCAGGCTTCAAACGGGACTTTGACCTTTTGCCCTGATGACAGGACCAGTGTGCAGCGCACGGACAAGTCCAACCTTGTGTCCAGCTTAATGTGATCGATCAGGTATGCGGCTACGCTGTTGTCACGTTTCCCCGCATACCATGCGATTTGATCGCCGTTGACCGTGATCCCAGAGGCGCGGGCGCTGATAAGGTCATAGACGGCGGGTAGGGTGAATAGGAACACGATCATCGCCAACCAAGGTGCCATTTCGACCCTTAGCAATAGAAAGGCCAGAACCACCCACACTGACAAAGTGACAATGAGGGTGGTCCAGTTGCGCCCGATCGCGCGGTAGGTGAATTCAGGCGTGTCTAGTTGGGCGTTAGGCACTGCGGATACGGGTGATCATTTCAGCTGTATCGCGGCTTAGGTTTGGTGTGTTTGCGATCCGGTCTAGTTGAGTGCCGATCAAGGACTGGCGGATTTGATCGTAACGACGCCATGTTTGGAAAGCCGAACACATGCGGGCTGTGGTCTGTGGGTTCACAGGGTCTAGTTTGATCAACCAATCAGCCAATAGCGCATAGCCTGACCCGTCTTTAGCGTGAAAGCCCGCGTGGTGTCCTGCCAACGCGCCCAGCGTGGCACGGAAGCGGTTAGGGTTCTTCCAATTGAACAGCGCATGTTTGGTCAATGCCGTGGCGGTGTCCGCTGCATCGTCTGGTTTGGAGCAACCAACCTGAAGGCCAAACCATTTGTCCATGACCAGACGGTCATCTTTCCACTGCGCCTCGAACTGAGCCAAAGCCGTATCACCGATCCCTGCGCGGATGAGAGAGGCAAGCGCTGAAAGCTGCTGGGTCATGTTGGTTGCATTGTCGTATTGCGCCTGCGCCAACGCGCCACCGTCCGAGCGGTTGATCAGCGACAGAACCAAGTTCGCAAGCGAGCGTTTACCAGATTGTTCTGCATCGGGTTTGTAATCAACGCTGATTTGGTTGGCGTCATAGATGGATTGTAGTTGAGGGGCAAAGGCATCCGCTTGGGCCTGTTTCATGCCATCCACAGCAGACCAGATTGCGTCTGGATCTGGGATTTCACCAATCGCGTGCAGTTTTGTTGCCAGTTCAGCCCCGTTTGGGAAATCAAGCATAAGGGTGCGATAGGCAGGATCAAGGCTTTCGTCCCCAATTATCTTAGACAAACCGTCAAGGTATGCAGGATCAACTGGCTTGCCGCGTGTGATGGTGGCTATCAAACTGGCCTCGGCCAAGGTGTCACCGGCCTGCCAGCGATTGAACGGGTCAGTGTCATGTGCCAACAGGAATGCGTTGTCGGCTTTATAATCCATCACCACAGGGGCAGAGAAGCCGCGCAAGACGGATGCGACGGGTCGTTCTTTTTGGCCGGTAAAGGTGAAGGTCTGTGTGGCCTTAGTCACTTCCAAAACCTGTGTGCCCATTGTTTCAGACCCATCAGGGGCCAATAGGCCAACAGCGACTGGGATCACTTGGGGCTGTGGATCAGCTGTTGTGGCGCTGGGCGGGGTGTTTTGGGTGAAGGTTAGCTTAAAGGTGTCGCCCTCAAAGTCTTCGGTCACTTTGAGGTGCGGCGTGCCCGCTTGGGAATACCAGCGTTTGAACTGTGTCAGGTCGCGCCCTGTGCTGTCTTCAAACACCTGAAGCCAGTCCTCAATTGTGCAGGCTTGGCCATCGTGACGATCAAAATACAGGTCCACGGCTTTGGAGTAGGCTTTGGCCCCGACAAGGGTGCGCAGCATGCCAATGACATGTGCCCCTTTCTTATAAATTGTTGCGGTGTAGAAATTGTTGATTTCTTGAAAGCTCTCTGGGCGCACGGGGTGGGCAAGGGGCCCTTGGTCTTCAGTGAATTGGCTTGCACGTAAATCAATTACGTCGTCGATCAGTTTGACTGGGGCAGAGCGCATATCGCTGGTGAACTGGCTGTCGCGGTATACTGTCAGCCCTTCTTTTAGGCACAGTTGGAACCAATCACGGCAAGTGATGCGATTGCCCGTCCAATTGTGGAAGTATTCATGGGCAATGATTGCCTCGATCCGCTCAAAGTTCGCATCTGTAGAGGTATCAGGGGAGGCAAGAACACAAGAGGAGTTGAAGATGTTCAGTCCCTTGTTCTCCATCGCGCCCATATTGAAGTCATCCACAGCAACGATGTTAAAGATGTCGAGGTCATATTCACGTCCATAGACGTCTTCATCCCATTTCATGGAATCCTTCAACGCCTGCATACCAAAGGCGCATTTGCCCTCATCACCAGGGCGCACATAAAGGTTTAGGTCAACCTTGCGCCCTGAGGCTGTGGTGAACTTGCCTGTGTGGGCGATCAATTCACCTGCAACCAAAGCGAACAGATACGCAGGCTTTGGCCACGGGTCATGCCATTCGGCCCAACCATCACCCGAAGCGACAGGGTTGCCGTTGGACAGTAGGGTAGAGTGGGGGCCGTTTATGCGCACCGTAAAGGTAGACATCACATCGGGGCGGTCAGGATAGTAGGTGATCTTGCGAAAGCCCTCGGCTTCGCACTGTGTGCAATACATGCCTGAGGATTGGTATAACCCTTCAAGTGCTGTGTTGGCTGCAGGATCAATCTGAACTTCGCTTTCCCAGATGAAGGGAATGTTGGGGACCTCACAGGTTAACCCTTCAGATGTGACAGTGGGTGTGACCGCCTCACCATCAATCTTGGCGGAGTGCAGTGTTAGGTTCTCGCCGTGTAGGAAGAAGGTCGTGTCCTTGGCGTTCTTTACGGGACTGAAACGGATGCGGCTGGTGACCCGTGTGGCATTGGGGGCCAGATCGAATGTCAGGTGCACCGCATCGACGGTAAAACCGAAAGGTGTGTAATCTTTTAGGTAGATCGTCTGTGGTGCTGCATCGCGCATGTGATTTGATCCGGTCTATGCTTGTGAATTAGGTCGCAGATTATCAGCTATAGCCCTGTCCGCAAGCGGTGCCTGAATAATGCGCGCGGGGAAAAATTGGGGGTTTTTAGCTGGTTGCAGGTTTGCTGAGCGGCTTTATCAAATTCAGATAAACAGTGCTTCGCAGATTTGATGGAAATATTGGTCATAAAAGTTTACCAGTCGTGTTTACTATCGGAAACTTTTTGCCTACTCCTATCGTTGAATAAATATGCCCCAAACAGCGAAAGGTGCCAATATGACCGATTTTGTGAACAAAGCTGGACTAAACGTAGCCGCGGAACTTGCGACATTTGTTGAAGACGCAGCCCTACCAGGGACTGGCGTATCGGCTGATGCCTTCTGGACAGGCTTTTCCGACATTGTGCATGAGCTGGGGCCAAAGAACCGCGCCGTGCTTGCGAAACGCTCTGACATTCAAGCCCAAGTTGATGCATGGCACGTTGCCCGTCGTGGCCAAGACCACGATGCCGTTGCGTACACTGATTTCCTGAAAGAGATCGGCTATCTGGTTCCTGAGGGCGCACCATTCTCAATCGATACAGCAAACGTTGACCCAGAGATCGCGATGTTGCCAGGGCCGCAGTTGGTTGTGCCAATCATGAACGCACGCTTTGCACTTAACGCTGCGAACGCACGTTGGGGCAGCTTGTATGATGCGTTGTACGGCACAGATGCGCTGGGCGATTTGCCAACGGGCAAGGGATATGATGCGGAACGAGGTTCACGCGTGATCGCATGGGCACGTGGGCATTTGGATCAAGCGGCACCATTGGTGTCTGGATCATGGGCTGACATCGATGGTTTGACTGTTGTTGACGGCGCATTGAGCGCAAGTGGCACCGCTTTGGCTGACCCTGCACAATTCGCAGGTCATGAGGGCGGGTCATATTATCTGCGCAAAAACGGTCTGTTGATCGAAATCCGTGTTGATGACTCTACCCCGATTGGCCAAGCAGACAAGGCTGACATCTCGGACGTTTGGCTTGAATCCGCATTGTCCACGATCATGGACTGCGAAGACAGTGTTGCGGCCGTGGATGCTGAAGACAAAGTTGTTGCATACACCAACTGGCTTGGCCTGATGCGCGGCGATCTGAAAGAGACGTTCGAAAAAGGCGGTAAATCCGTCACCCGTGAAATGGCGGGCGACCGTACGTTCACTGCACCCGATGGCAGCACAATCACCGCAAAGGGCCGCGCCCTGATGTTGGTGCGCAATGTGGGGCACCTGATGACCAACCCTGCGATCACCGATCGTGATGGTTTGGAAGTGGGCGAGGGCCTGATGGATGCGATGATGACATCCATGATTGCGATGCACGACTTGCAGCGTGAGGGTGGCAAC
>JAGSGK010000018.1 GCA_023955215.1 Paracoccaceae bacterium | reverse complement strand
ATGACGGGCTGTACGGTGAAAGCCGCAAAATTACGCTGGAGCGTCGGGCCGATTGTCCGATCTGTTCCAAATCTGAATAACCTCCAAAGGAGACACGCATGACAAATCCATTGCTCGCAACTTGGGACACACCGTTTGGTCTAGCCCCGTTTGACAAGATTTCTGACGATGATTTTGCGCCTGCGTTAGAGGTCGCTTTGGTCAGCCATAAGGCAGAGATTGATGCGATTGCAGGGTCTGCAGAGCCCGCGACATTCGCCAATACGATTGAAGCACTTGAGGCTGTGGGCCGTGATTTGGATAAGGTGTTGTCTGCGTTTTATACAGTCGCGGGGGCGGACAGTAATCCTGCACGCGAGGCGTTGCAGCGAGATTTTTCACCACAACTGGCAGCGCATTTTTCAGAAGTGTCCGGCAACAAAGCACTGTTTGCACGCGTCGCTTCGGTTTGGGATGCACGCGATAGCCTGACGCTTAGCGATGAACAGGCGCGTGTTTTGATGCTGACGCATCGTGGGTTTGTGCGTTCCGGTTCTGCCTTGGAAGGTGCGGACGAAACCCGCATCAAAGAAATTAAGGGTCGATTGGCCGTATTAGGCACTGAATTCACCCAGAACCTTTTGTCTGATGAACGCGAATGGTTCATGGAATTGGGCGAAGACGATTTGGACGGCTTGCCAGAATTTGTGATTTCCGCAGCACGCGCTGCAGGTGAGGAAAAAGAGGCGGGCGGTCCGGTTGTGACTTTGTCGCGCTCAATCATCGTACCGTTTTTGCAGTTCTCGACGCGCCGCGATTTGCGCGAGGTTGCCTATATGGCATGGGGTGCCCGCGGGGCCAACGGCGGCGACAAAGACAACCGTGACATCACGGCTGAGATTTTGGCGTTGCGCTCGGAACGCGCGCAGCTGTTGGGCTATGCGAACTTTGCTGAATACAAATTGGAAACAGAGATGGCGAAGACGCCGCAAGCTGTGCGCGATTTGTTGATGGCCGTCTGGGAGCCAGCCAAGGCACAAGCCAATTCGGATGCTGAAAAACTAACGGCTATGATGCACGGCGATGGTGTGAACGGTGATCTGGAACCATGGGATTGGCGTTTCTATTCTGAACGTCGCCGCAAGGAATTGCATGATTTGGATGAGGCGGAATTGAAGCCGTATTTCCAATTGGACCGTATGATTGATGCATCGTTTGATTGCGCCACGCGTCTGTTTGGTTTGCAGTTTAAACCGCTCGATGTGCCGCTCTATCACGAGGATTGCCGTGCGTGGGAAGTGACCCGTGACGGTGAGCATATCGCGGTCTTCATTGGCGACTATTTTGCACGTGGGTCCAAGCGTTCTGGGGCGTGGTGTTCTGCAATGCGATCCCAAGCCAAGTTCCCGCAAGCGCAGGCACCTTTGGTGATCAACGTCTGTAACTTTGCGAAGGGGACACCTGCGTTATTGTCCTATGATGATGCGCGCACATTGTTCCATGAGTTTGGTCATGCGCTGCACCAGATGTTGTCGAATGTGACCTATGAAAGTGTGTCGGGTACTTCGGTCGCGCGGGACTTTGTTGAGTTGCCAAGCCAGCTGTATGAACACTGGTTGGAAGTGCCCGAAGTGTTGGCCAAGTTCGCCACACATGCGCAAACGGGTGAAGCGATGCCAGAGGCGTTGCTGTCCAAGGTGTTGGGCGCTGCGACCTATGATATGGGGTTTTCTACAGTCGAATATGTGGCGTCTGCGATGGTGGACTTGGAATTCCACGACGGCGATGCGCCGCGCGATCCAATGGCACGTCAGGCTGAAATTTTGGCAGGTCTTGGCATGCCCCGTGCGATCACGATGCGCCACGCCACGCCGCATTTTGCGCATGTGTTTTCTGGTGACGGATATTCGTCAGGATATTACAGCTATATGTGGTCTGAGGTCATGGATGCTGATGCGTTTGAGGCGTTTGAGGAAGCGGGCGGTGCCTTTGATCCTGAACGCGCAGCAGCGTTAGAGGCCAATATTCTTTCAACCGGTGGCAGCCGTGATGCGGGCGAATTATATGTCGCGTTCCGTGGGCGTTTGCCCGGCGTTGAGGCATTGTTAAAGGGGCGTGGTTTGGCCGCTTGAACCGTGGTTGGGGGCGCTGCCCCCGCCGCGCGTTGCGCGCCTCCCCCGGAGTTTATTTGGTAAGATGAAGCTGGGGCGGTTAGTAGCCAGCGCTTCGATCTACGAGGTGTAGGAATGGTTCGCCTGCTTGCCCGCGTCTTACGTTCTCTGCGATAGTGAGGCTGGAGTATTTCGCCCGTGTTTCGGCCGCGATGTGGGGTGTGACTGTGACCTTTGGGTGCGCCCAATATGGGTGATCCGTGGGCACTGGTTCGATGCGGAATGTATCGAGTGTCGCGTGGCCGATGTGTCCTGCATCGAGCGATTTTAAAAGTGCATCGTCGTCGATGAGCGGGCCGCGCCCCGGGTTAATGATTGCGGCCCCTTTGGGCATCATTGCGAGGGTTTCGCCGTTAAGTGTGTTGTTCGTAGCTGCCGTGTCAGGAAGAAGCAGTACCGCGATTTCAGCCTTTGTTAGGGCTGTTTTGAGCCCCTGAGCGCCGTGATAGGATGTGACGCCTTCGATTGTTTTTTCTGACCTGCTCCAGCCGGAGACATTGAAGCCGAATTTGGCCAATGCGGATGCGCAAGCGCTGCCGAGTTCGCCCATGCCGAACACCACCACTGAGCGGTCCCATGCAAGGGCTGGTGGGCTGGGCGCCCATTCGTGGGTTGGATTGTTGATATGTGCATCCATTCCCAAATGGTGGCGCATCACGTGGCCACATACCCATTCAATCATCCCTTGGGTGAGGCCGGGATCGACCATACGGGTGAGTGGGATGGTTAGGGTTTGGTTGCCCACGATCCCTTCGACCCCCGCCCACAGGTTCAAGACTGCCTTGGCCTTTGTGTAGGGTGTGAAGTCTTTGAGGTCTGAGTTGGGTGCATAGACGATGTAATCCACGTCCGATGGTGCGATGTCGGTTGCCAGATGCACATCAACTAGGCCTGCTGCTTTGAACGCATCGTTCAATGGCCCTTCATACAAAGGCCAGCGTTCTTCTTTTGCTGCGAATAGGATGTTGAGTGTCATTTGCGAAACCTACCTTGGTCTGTGGACGTGTGCGCTTTGGACCAGTCCAAAGGCGAGCATAAGAACCAGCATGGCGGAGCCGCCATAGCTGACAAGTGGCAGTGGAACGCCAACGACGGGGATCAGCCCCATGACCATTGCCATATTCACAGCGAAGAAGAGGAAGAAATTGAGCGCGATTCCAAGGATCAAAAGCGACGAGAACCTATCGCGGTTTGCCAGTGCAGAGGCGATGCAAAAGAAAATCACCAGCAGGTATATCGCAAGCAAGGAAATCCCCCCAACAAACCCGAATTCTTCGGCCAAGGTGGTGAAGATAAAGTCGGTGTGTTTTTCAGGCAGGAAGTTCAGGCGGCTTTGTGGTCCCTGCATAAATCCGCGCCCTGTCCACCCGCCGGATCCAAGTGCGATCTTGGATTGGGTGATGTGATAGCCGGCACCTAGTGGGTCGGCGCTGGGGTCAATGAAGGTGTCAATGCGGCGGTATTGGTAGTTGTTGAGCAATTGCCAACTTGTTTCGCGGCTTTGGAAAACGGCCACGATCAGGCCGACACCAGATGCGATCACGGCCGCGAAATAGGCCCAGTGGACGCCCGCAAGAAACATGATGCCCCCACCAGCCATGACCAAAAGGAGCGATGTCCCAAGGTCGGGTTGTTGGATGACCAACGCGGTTGGCAGCAAGATGATTGCAATGGGCAGCAAGACCCAAAGGGGGCGTGATTTCTTTTCGGGCGGCAACCAGTCGTAATAGGCGGCCAGAAACATTACGAGTGTGATCTTCATCAACTCGGAGGGTTGCAGGCGCATGAAGCCAAGGTCGATCCAGCGTTGTGCGCCTTTGCCTTCTTCGCCGAATAGATCAACGGCGATCAAAAGAATGACGGTTACGCCATAGCAAAACACCGCGATGCTGCGCCAAAACCAAATGGGGGTCATGCCAATGGCGACCATCAGAACCAAACCAATGGCAAAGCGTTTCATTTGTGGTTCGGCCCAAGGTGTAAAACTGCCACCTGCCACGGAGTAGAGCATAAGGAAGCCGACACAGGCCACCGAGCAGAGCAACAGTGTGAGGGGCCAATTCAGGAACAGAATTTTGCGCAGGCCTGTGGGCGTCGATTTTACAGTGTACTCAAGATAACTCATGCTTTGTCATCGTCCTGAGTTTTGGCCATTGGGCGCATTTTCGCGAGGCGCTTTTGTTGGCTGCGGATACGACCACGGTCTTTGGATGGATAAGCCTCTAGCGGAGGGGGGCCATCGTATAATGCCTGAAGTGTGATGTCGCGGGCGATCGGGGCTGCGGCTGTTGAGCCGCCGCCGCCGTGCTCAACGATAACGGCGACAGCGTATTTGGGATTGTCTGCAGGTGCAAAGTCCACGAACAAAGCGTGGTCGCGCCGTTCCCATGGCAAATCTTCGTTGCGTACAACGCCGGTGCGCCGTTCAGCGGCGGAAATGTTGCGCACTTGGCTGGTGCCCGTTTTGCCAGCCATGCGCATGTTATCAACTGTGATGCGGCTTTTGTTGGCGGTGCCCCCACGGTCATTGACCACGGCAAACATGGCTTGGCGCATTTTCTTTAGGTTATTTTGATCAACTTTGAGCGGGGCACCTGCGCCTGACGCTTGTTCAACGCCGTCTACAGATTTAACCAGCCGCGGTGTGACTTCGCGCCCTGTGGCAAGGCGTGCGGTCATCACGGCCAACTGGAGGGGGGAGGCGAGCATATCGCCCTGTCCGATGGATGCGTTAACCGTGTCACCGATCACCCAATCTTTGTCGTGCACGCGCTTTTTCCATGCCTTAGTTGGGGTAAGTCCACGGGCCACTGCCGACATTTCAACGTTGTGGCGCACGCCCAAACCAAAGACGTTGGCCATGGCAGAGATCTTTTCGATCCCGACCTTGAGCGCCAAGTCATAGTAGTAAACATCGCAGCTGCGTTTGAGGGAATTCTTTAGGTCAACACTGCCGTGCCCTGAGCGTTTCCAGCAGTGGAATTTGCGGTCCGCCACTTCAAGGTGACCGTTGCAGCGTACCGTTTCGTCAGGCCCGATTATGCCTTCTTCAAGGGCTGCCATTGCGGTGATCATCTTGAACGTAGATCCGGGGGGATAGGTCCCCTGGACTGCTTTAGACGCCAACGGGCGGAATTTATTGTCGGTCAGTTCCCGGTAATCGGCGACGGAAATGCCAGACACAAAAAGGTTTGGGTCGTAAGTTGGTGCCGATCCAATTGCGACCAGATCGCCAGTTTCACAATCGATCACAACTGCGCTGGCGCTTTCGCCGTCCAGGCGGGCCTGCAAATAGTTTTGCAGTTTGGAGTCAATTGTTAGCTGGATGTTTGCGCCCGGTTTGCCCTCACGGCGTCCCAGCTCGCGCATTTCGCGACCGGCGGCGTTCACCTCGACCTGTTTGTTTCCTGCAGACCCACGCAGACGAATTTCTTCTTTGGCTTCCACGCCGACCTTGCCGATCTGAAACCGTGGGATGCGTAGCAACGGATCGGGATCGTCGATCTTCTTTAGGTCGTAATCGCTAACGGGGCCCACGTATCCCAAGATATGGGCAAAGTCTGAGCCCAAGGGATAGACACGTGATAAGCCGACTTCTGGTGTGACGCCTGGCAAGGCGGGTGCATTGACAGAGACGCGGCTGATGTCTTCCCACGTCACGTCGTCTGTTATGGTGATGGGGTGAAATGGGGCGCTGCGTTTGATCAATGCAACAGCGCGTTCAATGGCTTCGTCGTCCAAATCGATGATTTGACTGAGGCGTGCGATCACGGCCTCTACGTCGCGGGTGTCTTCACGCACCATCTTGATTTGATAATTCGGGACGTTTTGTGCCAGTTGAACGCCGTTGCGATCGAACACCTCGCCGCGAGCGGGCGGGATCAGTTTGAACTTGATCCTGTTCTCTTCGGCCAATGTCCTGAATTGATCGGCCTCATTGATTTGGAGGTGACGCATACGTGCAGCCAAGCCACCGACCAGCACAAACTGAAGCCCGCCGACCACCAGTGCACGGCGAGACATTAAACTTTGGTTCGCCTCGTGATCTGCGTTTTTGCGTTTCAAATGCGGCCTCCGCGTGCGTCCATGTCCCCTGGGACGCCCTTGCGCACACCCATAAGCACGTGGGTCGCGAAGACAATCACGGGGTAGTAAAGGATCGTGGTTATCGTTTGGATAAGTTGCGATCCTAGGTTCGGTTGCTCAACCAACAAAATGGCCAAGATGATGCGATATAAAATAGTGGCACCAACCAGCATTGCAATGACTGTAGCCCATTCGGTTGCAAAGTTCGATGCACGTAAACGTTTGGCGCGACTTTGGAGGTTTTCACAACAAAGTAGTCCCAAAAAGGCCCAAAGCCCGGGGGGGCGCTGTAGCAATAGATCTGACAGCAAAAGCATCAGGCCTAGTAGGATCACAGGGACATATACGGGTTTGCGCACTGACCACGCGAAGGCAAAGCCCAACATCAGATCAGGCGTGGCCCAAGGGCGTGACATCGCGCTGAGGGGGAGAAGATGGATGAACAAGGTCGCCAATCCTAGCACGACGAACCAACCACGCATGATCCAAATTCGTGATGATTGGTCTTCACTCACTTGCAGGAACCTCTTCACCGTTCTCTGGCGCTGGTGTGCCGTCGTTGGCGGTGAGAATATTTGCGGTGTCGGTCACAGGTTCTGTCGGATGACTGCGCAAGACCCGTAGGAATTTGAGACGCTCATAGTCCGCAGCAAGGCGCACCCTTAGGCGGCCACCGGGATCAGCGGCCACTTGACCGATAACCAGCCCCGCAGGAAACACTGCGCCATCCCCTGAGCTGACAACACGGTCACCAGGTCGGACAAGATCGGGGCTTTCGATGAAATCGATGGGTGGTGCGGCACTGTTGTCACCCGCAACAATGGCGCGTTGGCCAGAGGGTTGGATGGTAACAGGAATACGGCTGGATGCATCGGTGAGCAAAATCACACGGCTGGTGTTTTTCGCAACACCGGAAATGCGACCCACGAGACCAATGCCGTCCATGGTGGCCCAACCATCCACAAGGCCATCACGTGCGCCAACGTTCAACAGTACAGATTGACGAAAGGGCGAGCCGCTATCGGCCAGAACAACACCCGTGATAAAGGTAAGGCGAGGATCAAGGCGGACGCTGTTGAGGTCAAGCAGTCGGGCGTTCTCTTGTTCAAGCTGCAGCGCAGCTTCTTTCCAAGATTGCATTTTGCGTAGCTCACGGCGCAGCTCTTGGTTTTGTTCAGCGATACGGTTGTAGCTTTGATAATCGCGAAACTGGTTCACGGTGCCTGTTACAGGGGCCATGGCCCAATCAAAACTCGGAACAATTCTGTCGGTGACTTGAGCGCGAAACCGTTCAACCCGTGGGCTGTCGATGCGCCAAACCAGAAAGGTCGCAAGCAATACCAAGGATACGACAACCAGAAGCAACCTGCGCAAAGGGCGGGTGTAATCCTGATTGTTTGATCGATTATTGGCCAAGGCGGTTGTGTCCTGCGGTAGTCAGCCCTTGCGTGGGTACTTGGACTGTCCAAGATTTGACCGGTTGTGGCAAGCGCTTCGGGCTAAGTGGGCGATTGTATCAGCTATCGTAGTCGATAGCGTGACGCAGCTGCTTTTCAAATTCCAGCGCCTTGCCTGTGCCCAAGGCCACACAATTCAACGGCTCATCTGCAATTGAAACCGCAAGGCCGGTTTGCTCACGCAGAGCCAAATCAAGCTCACCTAGCAATGCACCGCCACCCGTCAACATGACACCGCGATCAACGATATCGGCGGCAAGGTCTGGCGGAGTGGTTTCAAGCGCAGCCATAACCGCTTCGCAAATTTGCTGAACCGGTTCTGCCAAAGATTCGGCAATCTGTGCTTGGGTGATTTCAATTTCTTTTGGTACACCGTTCAGCAGGTCGCGGCCACGCACTTGCATGGATGTGCCACGCCCATCGTCAGGCATACGGGCCGTGCCGATTGATTTCTTGATGCGTTCCGCAGTTGTTTCACCAACCAAAAGGTTCTGCTGGCGACGCAGGTAGCTGATGATAGCCTCGTCCATGCGGTCACCGCCTACGCGCACAGAGCGGGCGTAAACGATGTCACCAAGGGAAAGAACGGCAACTTCGGTTGTACCACCACCGATGTCGACAACCATGTTGCCTGTCGGGTCAGTGATCGGCATGCCAGCACCAATCGCCGCAGCTATAGGTTCAGCGATCAAGCCTGCGCGACGTGCACCAGCGGACAGAACGGATTGGCGGATGGCACGTTTTTCAACGGGGGTCGCGCCGTGTGGAACGCAGACAATAATTTTTGGTTTTGAGAAGGTGGAGCGTTTGTGCACCTTGCGGATGAAATGTTTGATCATTTCCTCAGCGGTGTCAAAATCGGCAATAACACCTTCGCGCATCGGGCGGATCGCCTCGATGGAACCAGGTGTACGGCCCAACATCAGTTTCGCATCTTCGCCCACAGCCAGCACTTTTTTCACACCGTCTTTGATGTGGTAGGCCACAACGGACGGTTCAGAAAGAACGACGCCTTTGCCTTTAACGTAGATCAAAGTGTTGGCAGTCCCGAGGTCAATCGCCATGTCGGACGAGAAGAGACCACGAAGGTTATCGAAAATGGACATGTGTTAAGGCCTTGTAGGTAATAGCGCGTGGCATTGAAGTCGCCCACGAGTCGTATGGAATGGACAAGCATTCTTATAAGGGCATGGCGCTTTGGGTGAAAGAGGGAATGGTGGTCCGCCGGGGCGGCAATCCGCGCATTTAAGGCCTAATTTGCCTCATTCCGTAAGGTGGCGTTGTTTGATAGGCTTTGTTCAACAGATTGAGGAGAATAAAATGCGCAAAATTCAAGTATTGGGTGTGCATCACATCACGCTGACAGGGGCGGATCGTCAGACGTCGATTGATTTCTGGGAAGGGCTGCTGGGTATGCCGTTTATTTTTGATCAACCGAACCTGGATGACCCCAATGAAGGGCATCTATATTTTGATCCGGGCGATGGGCGTTTGATCACCGTGTTTACGAATGAGAACCGCAAACCCGATCGCTCGCGCACGTCGATGGATATTGGCTGTGTACATCATTTGGCGTTTGAGGTGGATCGTGCGATGTTCAGCCAAGTGCCCAAACGCCTGGAGGAACGTGGTATCGGGCATTCAGGCGTGAAGGATCGCGGGTTCATGGATTCGGTGTATTTCAAAGACCCACTTGGACAGTTGATCGAGCTGGCCTGTTACAAATTTATTCCGCCACGTGGATCATCCCATGCCGAAGTCATGTTGGAGGCGCACAAGTTGCGTGTTGCTGCAGGGGATATGGCGATTGGGGAAGTGCATTTGGCGGATGCAGTTGAGTTGATCGTGGAACGGTCCCAAAATTCACTGTCTGCGGATCGCAGCGCGCGGGATCCTTATCGTGGTTAGGGTCTGAATGTTCTGGCGAACTGAGGCGCTGCCTCAGACTCCAAGATATTTAGGAACAAGAGAAGCAAGGCGGGGTGCGCATCATGTGCGCACCCTATTTTATTAGGTATCTTTGTAGTTGATTTCAGGTGTGTCTTTGCCTGATTTTTGGCGACGTACCAGCAGGCGGTTTAGTGCGTGAACGTAGGCTTTGGCCGAGGCCACAACCGTGTCTGTGTCCGCGGATTCACCCGTTACGATACGGCCGTCTTCTTCCAAACGCACGGTTACTGTGGCTTGGGCATCAGTGCCTTCGGTCACGGCGTGCACTTGGTAAAGCTGCAGTTTTGCTTCGTGTTCAACCAATTCTTTGATCGCGTTGAATGTTGCATCCACTGGGCCATCGCCGGTTTCGGTTGCGGCATGTTCTGTGCCATCGATTTCTAGCTTTAGGTCCGCTTGTTGCGGCCCTTCGGTGCCGCATTGGACGCGCAATGACGTGATTTTCAAACGATCATTCTCAGGATCGTCAGAGGTGCGCATCAAGGCGACCAAATCGTCGTCGAACACTTCTTTCTTACGATCAGCCAGTGCTTTGAAGCGAACAAAAACGTCCTTTAGCTGGTTGTCACCCAATTCAACGCCCAGCTCTTCCAACTTGGCGCGCAGAGCTGCGCGTCCAGAGTGTTTGCCAAGGGGCAAAGAGGTGCCAGACAGGCCCACATCTTCGGGGCGCATGATTTCGAACGTCTCGGCGTTTTTCAACATGCCGTCTTGGTGGATACCAGATTCGTGTGCAAAGGCGTTTTTACCAACGATGGCTTTGTTGAACTGAACTGGAAAGCCAGCAACTGTTGCAACGCGGCGCGAGATATTCATCAGCTTGGTTGTGTCGATGCCTGTTTGGTACGGCATGATGTCATTGCGTACCTTCATGGCCATTACGACCTCTTCCAACGCTGTATTGCCGGCGCGTTCGCCAAGGCCGTTGATGGTGCATTCGATCTGACGTGCACCTGCTTCAACCGCGGCCAAGCTGTTGGCCGTCGCCATGCCAAGGTCGTTGTGGCAGTGCGTGGCGAAGATGATGTTGTCCGCGCCCGGCACATGTTCGAGAAGGTCACGGATCAACTGCGCGCTTTCACGGGGGGCGGTGTAGCCCACGGTGTCAGGGATGTTGATCGTGGTCGCGCCCGCTTTGATCGCAATTTCAACGGTACGGCACAGGTAATCAAATTCGGTACGTGTCGCATCCATCGGAGACCACTGTACGTTGTCGCAAAGGTTGCGCGCGTGGCTTACGGTTTCTTCGATCCGGATCGCCATTTCGTCTTTGGTCAGGTTCGGGATCGCACGGTGCAGCGGGGATGTACCGATAAAGGTGTGAATACGTGGCTGCGCGGCGTGCTTAACTGCTTCCCAGCAGCGGTCAATGTCACCCAGTTGGGCACGGGCCAAACCGCAGATAACTGAGTTCACGCTGTTTTTGGCAATCTCTGAAACGGCGTTAAAGTCGCCCTCGGAGGCGATCGGGAAGCCGGCTTCGATAATGTCGACGCCCATTTCGTCCAGCAGCCCAGCGATCTCAAGCTTTTCTGCGTGGGTCATGGTTGCGCCGGGGGATTGTTCGCCGTCGCGCAATGTGGTGTCGAAAATTACGACTTTGTCTTGGGAAGATGTCATTTGATTTCTCTTTTGTTGTCCTGATTCTTGGCACGTATCCGACCCTCGCGGGTAACCCTCTGAGCGGACGTGCCGATGGACACGCTCAGAGGCTGGATAGGAGCAAGAGCTCGCACAAAAGCGCTGCGCCGAGAGGGCGCGCGATCAGGTTATGTGCGTTATGTGTCATGGGGGTAGTTATAGCCGTCGATTTTCAAATGGAAAGTAGGTTTTTATGCCTAATTGGATGGGGTGCCATTTTGAGGTGGAGCATCGCATTAGGATTTTGGGCCGTCCGCGTTGAAGTGCGTCTATGCTGTGCTACCTATGAAGCATGATAGATGTTTTGATTATTGGCGCTTCGGGGGGCATTGGCGGCGCGATTGCCGCCCACCACACGACGCGCGGCGACAGTGTTATAAGGCTTTCACGCTCAATTGACGGTTTGGACATTACGGATGCCCAAAGTGTTGCGGATCATTTGGGAGGCTTGGATCGCACCTTTGACCGGGTGATCGTTGCCACCGGCGCGTTAAGCGTGAATGGCGCGGCCCCTGAGAAAACGATCAGAGCGATTGATCCCGTCGCGATGGCAGATCAATTCGCGGTCAACGCCATTGGCCCTGCACTGATCCTCGCGCATGCGAGTCGCCTTTTGCGAAAAGACCGCGCCAGCGTATTTTCTGTGCTGTCGGCCAAAGTGGGATCTATCGGGGACAACCGATTGGGTGGATGGGTCAGTTACCGTGCGGCGAAAGCGGCGGTGAACCAGATTGTCCATACCTCTGCGATTGAATTGGCGCGCAGCCATCCGCAGTCTAGTGTCGTAGCATTGCACCCGGGAACCGTGGAGACGCCGTTTACGTCCAAATACCTTGCCCGTCATGCAAGCGTTCCAGCCGATCAAGCGGCCGCGAATTTGGTGAAAGTTATGGACGACTTAACACCGGCGCAAAGCGGTGGTTTCTATGACTACTCAGGAACGGCGCTGCCTTGGTAGGACTGCGGGATTAACCGTCTTCTTTCAACGCGCCGTTTTCCCATGTCCCCGTGGCTTCTTCACCCGTAGCATAGCGCATTGTGCCGCTGCCTTGGCGTTTGCCCTTTAGGAACGTGCCCTCATAGATGTCGCCATTGTCGTAGGTGGCAGTGCCGGTACCGTTGATTTCGCCGGTTTGCCATTGGCCATCATATTCAAAGCCATTGGCCATAGTGATCTTGCCCGTGCCATTGCGCTGTCCGTTGTCAAAGTTGCCCACGTAGACGGTGCCATCTGGATAAGTCGCAGTACCTGCGCCGTGGCGTTGGCCATTTTCCCATGCGCCGTCATAGCGATAGCCATCGGCATAGGTCATGATGCCTTGGCCGTGGTTTCGTGCATTCTTAAAGCCACCCTCATAGATCACACCATTGACGTAAGTGGCCTTACCATTGCCCTCGATCACACCAGCGACCCAGCTGCCTTCATATACAGAGCCGTCTTTGTACGTGATTTTTCCAGTGCCATCGGCAAGGTCATCACGAAAGCTGCCTTCGTAGATTGAACCATCTGGGTAGGTCACGCGACCTTGTCCCTCGATCTGGCCCGCGATCCATGCGCCGACATAGGTGTAGCCGTCTGTGCCTGTGAATGTGCCTGTACCGTGGCGGCGGTCATCAGCGAAGTCGCCTTCATAGATGTCACCGTTTGCATAGGTCACACGGCCTGTGCCTTGGCGGCGTCCTGATACCAGTTGGCCGTCATACACGTCGCCATTGGGTTGGGTCAGCGTGCCAGTGCCATCGATTTGGCCGTCTTTCCACAGGCCGACATAAATCAATCCATCCGGCATCGTTAGCTTGCCGGAACCCTCGCGTTTGCCGTTGGCGATGTCGCCGTCATACACAGCGCCATCAGGATAGGTGATTGTGCCTACGCCGTTTTTGACGCCGTCAATCCAGTCGCCTTTGTATTCATAGCCACCCGGGCTTTGCATAACGCCTTTGCCATGGTGTTTGGCATTGCGGAACGCGCCTTCATAGCGCACGCCGTTCGCATACAGCGCGACACCTTGGCCCATGATAGTGCCAGTAAGCCAGTCGCCTTCATAGGTGCCGCCATCGGCAAATGTGATTTTGCCAAAACCGTCAGGCTTACCTTTTGAAAAGTTGCCTTGGTAGACGGAACCATTTGGAAAACGCGCAACGCCTTCGCCTTTGATTTCTCCGTCATCCCATGCGCCGGTATATTCATAGCCATTGGGCAGGCGATAGGTGCCTTCCCCGTGCTGAAGGCCACCGCGAAAGCTGCCTTCATAGATGCCGCCATCGTCGTATTGTTTGGTCTGAACTTGACCATCCTGTGCCAATGCCCCCATGGGAGCAGCAGCTAAACACAAAGCGAGAATAAGACGTTTCATGGCGAGACCTGTATTAATTCTTGGCCTGCACGCAACTGTGCAAGCTCGCTCAGCCTAGAAGAAGGTGGCCCACCTCGCAATGGGTTTTGCACATGGGATATATTGGTCGCGTCTAATTGGGTGTGTCAGGGGTTTTCTGGGCGTGTTGGAACGCATATAGGTGCAGATGAAATCTGACCGGAGCACCCCATGGCTGATACGTTTCGCATTACACTGTGCCAGTTAAATCCAACCGTTGGCGATATCGCTGGCAATGCAGCCTTAGCGCGTGATGCATGGGAGCAGGGTCGCGTGGCCGGTGCTGATCTGGTGGCGCTGCCCGAAATGTTCATCACAGGATATAATGCCCAAGATTTGGTGGTGAAACCTGTGTTTCACAAGGCTGCTATGGCTGCGGTTGAGCAATTGGCAAAAGACTGCGCAGACGGCCCCGCCTTGGCGATTGGTGGTCCGTGGTTTGAAGATGGCTGCATGTATAACGCCTATCTGATCTGTAAGGGCGGTAAAGTTGCATCCAAGGCGCTTAAGCATCACCTGCCGAATGAAACTGTGTTTGATGAGGTCCGCATCTTTGATGCAGGGCCGTTGGGTGGACCCTATAGCGTTGGAAACACACGCATTGGCAGCCCGATCTGCGAAGATGCATGGCACGAGGATGTGGCAGAGACCTTGGCCGAAACAGGTGCTGAGTTCCTACTGATCCCGAATGGATCGCCCTATTACCGCGACAAATTCGAAACCCGCCTGAACCACATGGTGTCACGTGTTGTCGAAACAGGTCTGCCGCTGATCTATCTGAACATGGTGGGCGGTCAGGACGATCAGGTCTTTGACGGTGCTTCATTCGCACTGAACCCGGGTGGCGGGTTGGCCCTTCAAATGCCAGCGTTTGATACCGCCATCGTGCACGTTGATCTTGAACGCGGCACGGATGGCTGGCGAGTTAAGGATGGTGTTAAGACCGCTCAACCAGACACGTGGGAACAAGACTACCGCGTGATGGTTCAATCGTTGCGCGACTATATGGGCAAGACGGGTTTCAAAAAGGTTCTGTTGGGCATGTCCGGCGGTATTGATTCTGCGATTGTTGCGACCATCGCAACCGATGCCTTGGGCGCAGAAAACGTGCGTTGCGTTATGCTGCCGTCCGAATACACCAGCAAGGCCAGCCTTGAGGATGCAGAGGCTTGCGCAAATGCGCTGGGCTGTCGTTATGATTATGTCCCTATCGCTGAGGGGCGTGAGGCGATCACCAATACGTTGGCACCGTTATTCGCAGGCCTTGAAGAAGGGCTGACCGAAGAGAACATTCAATCCCGTCTGCGCGGTCTGCTGTTGATGGCGATGAGCAACAAATTCGGTGAGATGGTTTTGACCACGGGAAATAAATCAGAGGTCGCGGTGGGATACGCCACGATCTATGGCGATATGGCTGGCGGCTATAACCCGATCAAAGACCTGTACAAAATGCGGGTGTTTGAAACCTGCCGATGGCGCAATGCCAACCACCGCGATTGGATGATGGGGCCTGAGGGGGCTGTGATCCCTGATAACATCATCACCAAGGCCCCAAGTGCCGAGCTGCGCGACGATCAAAAAGACAGCGACAGCCTGCCGGATTATCCGGTGCTGGATGCGTTGCTTGAGATGTTGGTGGACAATGACGCTTCTGTCGCTGATTGCGTGGCTGCCGGGTTTGATCGTGATGTGGTGAAGAAGGTAGAGCACCTGATCTATATTTCCGAATACAAACGCTTCCAATCCGCACCGGGTGCGCGATTGACGAAGGGGGCGTTCTGGTTGGATCGCCGTTATCCAATTGTAAACCGCTGGCGTGATCCTTCATGACGGGTGGTGCGCAAAATGCGCACCTTACGGGCGCTGATCCAACCCTAATCGGGATCAATGCGCGGCGTTTGATCTTGCATGCCTGCTTGGTTGTGATCTTCGGTGTTGGTCTTGTGATTGCTGGTGTGTTTTCCACATTTGCCACTGGATCTGTTGCTTTCCCTATTTGGGCTGTGATCGTTTTAGGTGCGATACTTTGCGGATGGGCTGTTCTGAATTTTGGGATCGCTTGGGTTCGGCCCAGCGCCCTTCGGATCGATGCCTTTGGCTTGTCGGGATATTATGTTCCGACATTAAAGTGGTCCGAAGTCAGCCGTGTTCTTGTCGACTCCCAAAGCCTGCAATTGTCCATTGGCCTTCTAGATGCGCACGCCGTGCGTATGCGTCAGCCCAACGCGTGGCGCCGGTTTCGTTTGATTGGGGCGTTGCTGTTGTGCACAGTCGCGGATTGGACGGCGATTTGGACCAGATTGCGTCCATAATGAACGCCCACCTTTCACGCATCGAACTGGACAAATCGCCCCCCCTATGACACCTACCCCCGCATAGGAGATCATGCCCATGACCATCACACGTTTCGCCCCATCGCCCACCGGCTACATCCACGTTGGTAACCTGCGCACTGCGCTGATGAATTACCTTATTGCCCGCAAGGCTGGCGGCACTTTCATTCTGCGTATCGACGATACCGATCCGGTGCGCTCGGAAGAGAAATACGTTGATGGCATCAAGCAAGATCTTGAATGGCTGGGCCTGCACTGGGATAAGGTTGAGCGTCAGTCTGAGCGTCTGGATCGTTATGCCGATGCCGCCGAAAAACTGCGCAGCATTGATCGTTTCTATGAAGCGTTCGAAACTCCGACCGAGTTGGACCTGAAGCGTAAGAAACAGCTGAACATGGGCAAACCACCGGTCTATGACCGCGCGGCGTTGAACCTTAGTGCTGAAGAGCGCGATGCCCTGCGTGCTGAGCGCGGTGATGGCGTCTGGCGTTTCAAGTTGGATCAGGAACGCATCAACTGGAAAGACGGCATTCTTGGCGACATCTCTATCGATGCGGCCTCTGTCAGTGATCCGGTTTTGATCCGTGGTGACGGTCAAGTTCTGTATACAATCGCGTCTGTTGTTGATGACACGGATATGGGTGTGACCAATGTTGTGCGTGGCTCTGACCACGTGACCAACACGGCCACCCAAATTCAAATCATGAAGGCGCTGGGCATGACCCCACCGTCCTTCGCACACCACTCGTTGCTGACGGGTCCACAGGGCGAGGCGTTGTCGAAACGCCTGGGCACTTTGGCGCTGCGCGATCTGCGTGAACAAGGCGTTCAGCCAATGGCATTGTTGTCCATGATGGCGCGTCTTGGCTCGTCTGATCCAATGGAACTGCGCAGCGAAATGTCCGAACTGATCGAGGGTTTTGAGGTCAGCAGCTTTGGCACCGCACCGACGAAGTTTGATGTCGCTGACCTGTTCCCGCTGACAGCAAATGTGTTGCAGGCAAAACCATTGGCTGACGTTGCCGATCAGATTGCTGATCTTGGCGTTCCTGCTGATCTGGCCGAAACATTTTGGACTGTCACACGTGACAACATCACAACGCTAAAAGATTTGGCTGCGTGGTGGACATTGTTCAGCGAAGGCGCTGATCCAGTGATCGACGACGAAGACGCAGAATTTGTGGCCCAAGCGATGGCTATGTTGCCTGAAGGTCCGTTCGACGACACGACATGGAAAACGTGGACGGGTGCCGTGAAAGAAGCGACTGGTCGCAAAGGCAAGGGCTTGTTCATGCCGCTGCGCAAAGCGCTGACAGGTCAAAGCCACGGACCAGATATGTCCGCGACGATGACACTTTTGCAGGTTGTAAAAGCCCGCGCTTAAGAACTGACTATCTGGGCCGCGATGCGGTCCAGATGTCCATCCACCAGCGCGGTTTCTGAGGCGCTTAGGATTTGGCTGCGCGGATAGCGCGGCGCGGAGCGATCGTTTAGAATTGGCATATCCCATCCATCGGTGGTGGCGAAAAATGCATCAACGCCGTCCTCACCAAATTGTTGCAGATACCCCTGAATAACCACATCAAGATAGCTAAGCAGGATGACCTGATCACCCTCCATTAGCATGTCTTCAGCGGCAACGGCATAGTGGGCGATATCGGTTGATGGATCACCACCATGGCTAACTTTGCCCGCTGACGGAATGCGGCGATATCCAGTTTCGCGTTCATCCAAAGCGGCCCAATCGGCATTGGGAACCGCGGCAATCAGACCTTGAATTTGTTCGGAAGGATCAGCCGGAACAGCCGTCAAAAGGATGGTGCCATAGCCGCCATTGCGCACCCATGCACGACGCCATCCCGATAGAGTCGCCTTTTGCGCGTTGGGGTAAATGTGGGTCGCCGTGTTGACGAGGCTGCCATAGCCAAAGAAGTGTGGATCGCTCATGGTCTTGTCCTTATTCTCGGGCACGAAGCACTTGGGCTGGGCGCGTCGCCAATGGGCCCCATGCGAACAAGAGACCAGCAACAAGCGTTGCAATAACACCCCCTGCAATGATCGCCAATGCTGATGGCCAAATCACGATGTATTCGATGTTCATGACAAAGGTGCTGACAGCCCATCCGCCTGCAATACCCGCCGCCAATGCAACAAGGCCAGCGGCCAACCCCAGCAGCGCAGAGCGGAGTGCGAAGCTAAGCAAAATGCGTCCGCGTGTGGCCCCAAGTGTTTTGAGAACGGCCGCTTCATAGGTCCGTGCATTGGTGCCTGCGGCTGCCGCGCCGATCAGAACAAGGAAACCAGTTAGCAAAGTTGCTGACGCGCCATAAGACGTGGCGGCTGCGAGACCTGACAAGACATCTGCGACCCGCTCAATCGCGTCGCGCACGCGGATTGCAGTTATGTTGGGATAGGCTTTGGCAAGGTCACGCAGGATGGCAGCTTCCGCCTCTTGCTCTGCGTAGACGGTTGAGATGAAGGTATGCGGCGCACCCTGCAATGCACTTGGGTTCATCGAGAGGATGAAACCGATGCCAGCGGATGAAAAATCAACCTCGCGAAAGGAACTGATGGTACCCGTGATATCGCGACCCAAGATGTTCATCGTGACGGTATCACCCAGGGATAGGTTCATTTCCTCGGCCTCTTCGGCTGCAAAACTGATCAGCGGTGGGCCGGAATAACCCTCTGGCCACCATTCACCATCTGTGATGCGCGTGCGTTTGCTGGGTCGGTCCGCATAGGTGACGCCGCGATCCCCCTCTAACACCCAATGATCCCCCGCGACCTCACTGGCGGGTTTTCCGTTGATCTGGGTAATGACCCCGCGCAGCATTGGCGCGCTATCGATCCGCCGGACCGCTGGGTCGTTTTCAAGGCGCTTGGTGTAACCCTCCATCTGGTCGCGCTGGATGTCGACGAAGAAGTAGGATGGCGCGATGTCAGGTAGGTTGCCAGTGATGGCATTGCGCAGGTTGCCGTCGATTTGGCCAACGCTGGCCAAGACGGAAAGGCCTAGACCCAAACACAGGATGACAGATGCAGCCCCTTCTTGGGTCCCTGAAATAGAGGTCAACGCCCAACGCCATGCCGGACGTCCTTTGGTGATTTTGCCACCGCGTTTGGCGAGCCACTGGATGATTGCAGCAGAGACCACAAGCATCAGCAGGGCAACCATGATGCCACCCGATGTCACCAAGGTAAGTCGCCATGTTCCAGAGAAGGTGGCGGCCAATCCGATCAAAGCACATAGCGCAATGACGATGGCCAAAAGGTAACGCGCGGCAGGGAGCAGTTTGCTACTGCCAAGTGCGTCGCGAAAGAGGGTCGCGGCGCGCACGTCTTCTGCACGGGCCAATGGCCAAAGAGTGAATATGAATGCGGTCAATAGGCCGTAGATCGCAGCCTCAAACAGTGGCGCTGGATAGATCCCGAAATTGGCGGGGATCGGCAGGCGTGCTTCGATCAAGGGAGCCAGCAATAAAGGCGCAAGTGCACCAAGCAGCAGACCGATTGAGATGCCGATGAGGGATAGAAACCCGATCTGGATAAAATAGGTTTGGAAGATGGTGCTGCGCTCTGCACCAAGGGTGCGCAATGTGGCGATGACATTGGTTTTCTCTGAAAGGTAGGCGCGTACGGCTGCGGCAACACCCACACCACCAACGGCCAATCCTGACAGCCCAACAAGCACCAAAAACGCACCTAAGCGGTTCACAAATTCCGTGACGCCGGGCGCACCATTTCGCGCGTCTGTCCAACGCATCCCGCTGTTTTGAAATTTGGCGCGTGCGTTTGCCTCAAGCGCCTCAAGGACAGGATTGGGTGGGAGGTCGAGGCGGTACTTTGTGTTGAACAACGTCCCAGAGGCCAGCAGGGACGAGTTCGCCAAATCGGCCGTTCGCACAAGTGTGCGTGGCCCCAACCCAAAACCACCAGCGGCACCATCAGGTTCGCGCATGATCTCTGCAGACAGATAAAACTGTTGGGTTCCAAGGGCAAAGGTCTCGCCAATGGACAGTTCCAAACGATCGATCAGTGCGCGTTCCATCACCGCACCGGGTAAGCCGTTTTGCGCAGCTAAGGCTGCATCCAAGTCCATTTTAGGGTTTAGTTCCATCGTGCCAATCAGCGGATAGGCATCATCGACGGCTTTGACTTGGGTCAGTCCACGTTCAGTCTGGTCGCCATTGTCGACCACGGCCATCGAACGAAATTCGGCGATTTCAGAAACGGCATTGGCGCGCGATTGCATCCATTCCTTTTCCGGTGCATTGGCAAAGCGGTAGGTGAAATCGAGTTCTGCATCGCCCCCCAACAGGGCGGCCCCCTCAGCCGAAAGACCCGTTTCAATAGCGGTGCGTACGGAACCAACAGCTGCGATGGCAGCCACCCCGAGGGCAAGGCAAGACAGGAAGATTGTGAAGCCCTTCAGCCCTCCACGAAGTTCACGGCGTGCAAAGCGGGCGGCAATGGCAATGCTCATTTGGCGGTGCTTTCCTGGGCGATCAATCCATCTTCGAGGCGGATGATTTGATCACAACGCGCAGCTAAGACATCGGAGTGCGTTACAAGGACCAAGGTGGCACCATGTTTGTCGCGCAGGCCAAACAACAGGTCCATAATGGCGTTGCCGTTGGTCCCGTCCAAGTTGCCCGTTGGTTCATCTGTCAGCAGGATTTTCGGCCTTGCGACAGAGGCGCGCGCCAAGGCCACACGCTGTTGTTCGCCGCCTGACATTTGTGATGGATAATGATCTGCGCGGTGGCTTAACCCAACATCTGATAGTTCAGAACGCGCCCGTTCAAAGGCATCTTTGACCCCTGCCAGTTCCAGTGGGGTCGCAACGTTTTCAACCGCAGTCATGGTTGGGATCAAATGGAACGATTGAAACACAATGCCCATGTTATCGCGCCTGAACCGCGCGAGTGCATCCTCATTCATGGCGGTCAGGTCTTGGCCGAGGGCGTGAATGGTTCCGCCGCTTGCTTGTTCAAGACCACCCATCAACATCAGCAAAGATGACTTTCCTGAACCTGATGGTCCAACCAGCCCGACGGTCTGCCCCTGCGCAATATCCATGGTGATCCCATGCAAAATATCAACACGCCCCGCATTGCCGTTCAAAGATAACATTGCGTTTTTTAGTGAGAGGACTGGTGTTGTCATGCTTTGATGCCTTTATAAGGTGTAACAACCGATATGGAGCTTAGATCACGATGCGCAAGTCAATCATCAGTATTGCCACAATTTTCTTCGCTTTTC
>JAGSGK010000123.1 GCA_023955215.1 Paracoccaceae bacterium | reverse complement strand
CAATCCCATGCGTCTTTATTGGGCGTCAGCGGGCTAAACTCAACGGCAAATACTATCCAAGAAAATGGTCCGGATAGTCTGATACCAGCAAGTGTAGGGGGTCAACATCTTCCTCGATCTTGGTGAAGCGGCCGATGGGTTGTTCAAAAATATTGTCGGTGTTGTCGTCGTTCACGCCCGACACCTCACCGATCAAAACGTCCCCGCCTTCACCCCAGAATTTGTGCCAGTTACCAGGGCGCAGTGTAACGCTTTCACCTGGGAGTAGTTTCAAAACATCCCCTGGGGCAAATGAACGCATCACGCCGTCACACGCGACATTAACCTTCGCTTTGCGATCAATATTGCCTTCGAAATCGCTTTCGAACATTTCGATTGCGAGGGTGGCACCGCCGCGGTTGATGATATCTTCGGTTTTCAATAGGTGCCGGTGCATCGGGGAAATTTGGTCATGACGTGAGATCATGATCTTTTCAGCGTAGCACATGCCTTCGCCCGCGGCTAAATCGGCCTGTGATCCGTTCCTTGTGGTAAAAAGGAACAACCCTAAATTGTCAAAATCGCCTGTGCCATAATCTGTGATGTCCCATCCCAAGCCCGCATCTATGATTCCATCAATCTGGCCCTTCCGGTCTCGGAATTCACTGGGCGACCAATAGGCAAATTGGGGGAGGCGAAACCCAAATGAATGAATAAATTCATCAGATTGTCGAATGATTTCATTTATTTGGGAACGTTTCATTGTCAATTTACCTTCTCATTTGGGAAATTCGGCTTGCATCCGAAAGCGGTTTCGGAATAGCTTATTCTTTGACGGAGGACAACATGGCGCGTGTCAGTTTAAAGGATTTGGCAAAACACCTTGGCTTGGCCGAAGGCACGGTTTCCCGCGCTATGAACAATTACCCTGATATTTCGATGGCCACCCGGGAAAAAGTGAAAAAGGCGGCCGATGCGCTGGGCTATCGACCCAATAATACCGCACGTCGTTTGGCCACGGGCCGAGCCGAGGCAGTGGCGTACCTTATGCCAACCAGTCATAGCGCGATTTCCACCCCATTTGTCTCGCAGCTTTTACAAGGTTTGGGGGATGCTCTGGCAATGCGCGGTTGGGATCTGATGGTGGTTCAGCCACAGGCAGCAGAAGACGAACTTGAAACGTTGCGCAAGTTAGTCGCGTCGGGCAAGGTGTCTGGGGTCGTCATGTCGCGCCCCTCCAAATCTGATAGCCGCATTGAATTTCTAAAGAAATCTGGGTTCCCATTTATTGTGCACGGACGATCCCGCGATGCCGAGGGCTATGCGTGGTATGATGTCGATGGTCGTCAGGCCTTCGCAGATGCCGTTGATCATCTGGCCAGTCTTGGGCACCAACGCATTGGGTTCATTGGCGCGCCTAGTTATTTAAATTTCGCACAGGACCGCGTCGACGGATACAAGGATGGCCTTGTCGCAAACGGGATTACGTTTGATCCTGATCTTATTTCTGTGACCGAATTGACAGACGAAGGCGGGGAGCGTGCGGCACTGGACTTGTTGAATGACACAGCGCCGCCGTCAGCTTTGCTTTGCGTCAATGATGTACAGGCCATAGGCGCCTTATCTGCTATTCGCAACAAAGGGCTGGTACCGGGCGAAGATGTTTCTGTCATTGGTTATGATGGCGTTTGGATGGGTCGGCACACGAACCCGCCCCTCACCACCCTTGCCCAACCGCAAGCCCATTCCGGACGGCAGTTGGGGGATATGCTGCTGTCAATCATCGATGGTGGAAACCCCACAGATTTTCAGGTTTTACGCCGCGCCGAATTGGTGCGCCGAAAAAGTGATGGCCCGCCAAGGGCCTTAACACCAAAAATTCAGACCAATTCCAGGGAGGAAATATCATGAAACGGTTTGGTACCTATGCAGCAGGTCTTCTGCTGTCTTCAGCACTGTCGGGTGCTGCGTTCGCGGACACAATTACCATGTGGACGATGGAAGAGCAGCCTGATCGCATGGCCGCGCAACAAAAAATTGCTAACGATTTTTATGCAGCATCTGGCCACACTGTTGCAATCGTTCCGGTCACTGAAAAAGACATCGCAACACGGGCCACGGCTGCGTTTGCGGCAGGCGATTTGCCTGATGTTTTGAACCACACAGTGCAGCACCTTTTGCCATTTTCAAGCGCGGGTATGTTGGATGCAGCCGCAGCGACCGAGGTTATCGAAAACCTAGGTGCAGGTTCATTTGCATCTGGTCCATTGGGCATGGCGTCCGTTGACGGCGAAACCGTTTCTGTGCCGACAGATGGTTGGACACAGCTAGTTGTTTACCGCAAAGACCTGTTCGAAGACATGGGTTTAGCTGCGCCAACATCTTTTGACACCGTCCAAGCAGCCATGGCAAAATTGCACAACCCACCATCCATGTATGGCTTTGTCGCTGCGACTAAGATCGACGAAACATATATGATGCAGTTGATTGAACATATTTCGCTGGCTGCGGGTTATTCCCCGGTTAATGCCGACGGATCTGTGAATGAAGATACATCTAAGCTGAAATCAGTTTTGGAATTCTACAAATCCATTGCCGACAATTCACCCGAAGGCGACCTATATTGGAAGCAATCTCGTGAAATGTATCTCGCTGGCAAGGCGGCGATGATCATTTGGTCACCTTCTTTGTTGGATGAATTGGGGGGCCTGCGTGACAGCGCACCTGTCACAATCAACGACGATCCAACAACCAAAAAATTGGCCGGAAACACTGGTTTTGTAACTGTGTTTTCTGGCGGTGATAACGCTGCGGGTGCTGCGTATGCAGACGTTCGATACTTGGGTATTACATCTGATGCGAACACCGACGTTGCACAGCAATTCGTAGAATTTGTTGTCTCGAACGGATACGGCGATTGGTTAGGCATGGCGCCAGAGGGTAAATTCCCAGTGCGCAATGGTCCAGAAGTCGGTTCAACTGAGTACCAAACTTTGTGGTCAACATTGCCTACAGGCGTTGATCGTAAAGAACCATTGTCCAACATTTATGAGCCATCTGTGATTGCTGACATCGTCGCTGGTTTGTCAGTAGGTGATCGCTGGGGTGTTGCCGATGGTCAGTTGGAAGCAGCTTCTAAAATGGTCAACGCACGTGTGATGAGCCAGGTGATCCGCAAATTCATCGACGGCGAAGTCGATGTGGATGCAGCGGCACGAATGATCGTTGATGGCCACAAAGGTCTTTAATTAGACACTCCCGATTGGTGGGGCGCGTTTCGGCGCGCCCTATCTGATAAAATATCGAAAAGATAAATGACCCACCCCAACCGCCCTATACATCGTGGCTCGCTGGAAAAGCGCGAGGCCAAGCTTGCCTACGTAATGTTGATTCCCACATTTTTGATCGTGCTCAGCATTGTGCTTGGGCCGCTTCTGGCGAATTTCTGGATCAGTGCAAAACCGGTGCAATTGGGAGATTTGCGTTCGGCCCGTGTGATGGTGAACGAAGCACTGCGTCCGCGCCCAAAAGTTGCCGGCGAAGAGGTCATGCTACGCTATCGCGTGCGCAATTCATCCCAAGGGGATGAAATAACGGTCGCGGGTTTAACTGATACGCTGCCGGTAGGTTTGATTATTGGTGATGTGCCGGATCCTTGCGCTTTATCTGGCCGCACGATTAGCTGCGATTTTGGAACGCTTGAACCGAAGCAGCGTTTGGATGTGTTGATCCCGATTACGGTTGAACAGGCCTATTTCGACAATGGTATCCGCCCGCGTGATGACAAAGCTGTCACCACAGGGTCTTCGCAAAACGTGCTGACCTCACTTGAATTTACATTCGACAACTTTCGCAAGGTCTTTAGCGGGCCAGAGTTTTGGACAGTTCTGAAAGTGTCCCTCTACTACACTATATTCGGCACGCTGGGCGCTTTGGTGCTGGGCCTATTCGCAGCACAGCTTTTGAATACCGCGTTCAAAGGACGCAACATTCTGCGTGGGCTGTTACTATTTCCCTATGTTGCGCCAGTGATAGCAGTGGCCTTTGCCTGGGTGCTGCTGTTGGATGCGGGGCCCGGTGGCACGTTTAATGCGATGCTGATACAAATGGGCGCGACCGAGGAGCCGATCAATTTTCTGGGCCAGCGTGCGATTCCTTATTCCGTTTTTGGAATACAGTTTGAATTCCCCATGGCGCTAACGACCGTCATTGTATTTGAGGCTTGGCGGTATTTCCCGCTGTCATTTCTGTTTATCCTCGCCCGCATGCAGTCGGTCAATTCTGAGATGTATGAGGCCGCAGAAATCGACGGGGCCACCCCGTTCCAACAATTCTGGTCGATATCACTGCCGCAGCTTGTTGGTATTCTTTCTGTTCTCTTCCTGCTTCGTTTCATTTGGACGTTCAATAAATTTGACGACATCTTCCTGCTGACAGGTGGGGCCGCTGGCACGCGCACCCTGACCGTGGACGTCTATGAACAGGCCTTTGCCGTGTCTAATCTTGGGGCAGGTGCCGCCGTAGCGGTTGTTGTATTCTTAGTGTTGTTGGTCTTTTCGCTGATCTTCTTTAAATTCTCACCACAGGATGATGGTTGATGCGCATGTCTTGGGTCACAGTATTCGGTGCATTGACAGGCTCGATTTGGGGCGCGGTCTGGATGATCGTCGTGGGTATTTTGCTGATGCTGGTGTCTGGGATAACGACGCACCCGCCTGTCGGTATTGCGATGGGCATTGGTGCGGTCGTGGGGATATGTGCTTTTGCAATTGTGAACCGGTTTGCGGACCGGATATCTATGGCACTACTTTCCGTACTCACCCTGTTTGCCTTGATGGCGATAACACTGTTTCAGCCTTTTGGCGTTTCGATGGCCAATGGGCCGGTTTATCAAGTTGCTGCGCTGTTAATCTGGGCTGGGCTGATGGGCCTATCGATGCATATGGGACTGGTCGGGTACACGGGAGAAATGGTGTCTCGCTACCGGTTTGAGGTATTGATCATTCGCCTGCTTAAGGGTCTTGGTTTTGTTCTGTTCACCATTGTTGTGGCTCTGCCGTTTTATGTGATGGTCATGACCAGCCTGAAATCGCAGCAAAGCCTGCTTGGCAATCCACTCGATTTCTCGATTGACTTGGGCCAGGGAACCGCGTCTCTGTTTCGTTCCTATGTCGAACTGTTCACAGATTACAATTTCGGCATATTCCTGATGAATTCTACCATAGTCAGTGTGCTAACTGTTTTCATCACCCTCGCCTTCGCGATCCCCGGGGCCTATGCCGTCGCACGGTTAAGGTTCAAAGGTCAAGCCTTGCTTAGCCGGTCAATCCTGCTGATCTATATGGTGCCCGCGATTGTTCTGGTGATCCCGCTGTATGCCGTGTTTTCCCAAGCAGGGCTGCGCAATTCCTTAACGGGCCTTTTGGTGGTCTATCCTGCCACGACCATCCCAGTGGCGCTATACATGCTGCAAGGTTATTTCCGTGGCCTGCCGTCTGAACTCGAGGAAGCCGGTCTAATGGATGGTCTCTCCCGTATCGGTGTAATCTTGAAAATTACCTTGCCCTTGGCGTTGCCGGCACTAGCCTCAGTCTCGCTCTATGTCTTTATGATCGCTTGGAATGAATTCCTGTTCGCCTTCATGTTCCTTGATGATTTGAACATGTTCACGCTGTCGCGTGGTGTCGTATCGCTGAATTCATCCGAAGTTCCCCGCCAACATTTGATGGCAGGTGCTGTTGTCGCAACTGTTCCCGTTCTTGTCCTATTCCTTTGGTTCGAACGCTATCTTGTCGCCGGTTTGACCGCTGGCAGTGTGAAAGGATAATTCTATGCCCCTTGATCTGAACCAACAGGCGCGTGATATTTTGAACCGGAATGACCGGGGCGGTTACACAGTGCCCACGGCGCGGCTGTATCCCTATCAATGGAATTGGGATAGCGCGTTTGTGGCGCTTGGTTTTGCGACGTTCAATCGTGACCGCGCCTGGCAGGAATTAGAGCTATTATTAGAGGGTCAGTGGACAAACGGCATGATCCCTCACATTATTTTCCGCCGCGATGATCCTGATTATTTCCCCGGTCCATCTGTTTGGCAGACAGATGGAGGCGCATTTCCGTCTGGTGGCATCTCTCAGCCCCCCGTTTTGGCCTCGGTGATATTAGAGCTGATCGAAAGTGGGGATGGCAGTGATTTGGCTCGGGCCAGTGAAATGTTCGACCAGGTTTTGAATTGGCACCGCTGGTATCACCGGGAACGCACCCCCGAAGGCTGCCCGGTCGTCTGCACCGTGCATCCCTGGGAAACTGGGCGCGACAACTGCCCGGATTGGGAACTGGGACTGAACCGAATGCAGGTTGATCCTGATCTGGAGCCTTACACCCGCATGGACACGGTGCATGCAACTCCATCAGAACGGCCCAGCAAGCTGCAATATGATAAATACGTTAGCATCATTAAGTTCGGGCGTGATGTTGGATGGGATCAAAAGCGTCTGACAAACGAGGGTCCGTTCCTGATGGCGGATCCGTGTATTCATTTCATCCTACTGCGGGCAGACCGCGATTTGCTGCGCATTGCGAATCTGCTGGGACGCACAGATGTTGCGGGCGAAATCCAAGGGTTCGTCACAAAGGGCGATATCGGCACAGATTATCTGTGGAACGCAGATCTGCAAGCTTTCTGCGCCCGCGAGGTGCGCAGTGGCGAATTCAGCCAAGGCTTTTCAAACGCCAGCGCGCTGCCATTTTATGCCGATGCGGGCACGCCGGAACAACGCCAAGGCACCCTCGACAACATGCACCGTATCGCGGCGAAGGTTGGATACATGGTGCCCAGCTGGGATCCGGATGCAACCGCGTTCGAACCCCAGCGCTATTGGTGCGGGCCAGTCTGGCCGCAGATGAACAATATCATTTCCAAAGGGCTTGCGGAACAGGGTGAGGAAGACCTTGCCGAAAAAGTTCGCGCAGACCTTGTACGCCTCATTGAAAAATCTGGCTTTTTCGAATGTTTTAACACAATGACCGGGGACGGGTGCATAGGTACTGACTTCTCATGGACGGCTGCGATGTGGCTGGCATGGGCCTCTCCCACCAATCGCGAGAAATGATATGGGCACGATCAAACTGAACAAAGTCGAAAAATGGTTCGGCGATTTGCAGGTTATCAAAGGCGTTGATCTAACGATTGAGGATGGCGAGTTTGTCGTCTTCGTCGGCCCATCCGGTTGTGGCAAATCTACCCTGTTGCGGATGATCTCAGGCTTGGAAGATTGCAGCCGTGGAACGATAGAGATTGATGGGGCTGACGTCACCGACAAACTGCCGTCCGAGCGCGAGCTGTCCATGGTATTCCAATCCTACGCGCTTTACCCACACATGACCGTTGGCGAAAACGTGGGCTTTGCCTTAAAAACCGCTGGTATGCCAAAGAAGGAAGTCGCCGAAAAAGTCGCCCATGCAGCGAACATTCTTGAGCTGACCGATTATCTTGATCGCCGCCCCAAAGCCCTGTCTGGTGGGCAGCGGCAGCGGGTTGCCATTGGCCGCGCGATTGTTCGCGAACCCAAAGCGTTTCTGTTCGATGAACCGCTGTCTAATCTTGATGCGGCCCTGCGCGTACAGATGCGGTTCGAAATTTCAAAACTGCACGACGATCTGAAGGCATCCATGATCTACGTTACCCATGATCAGGTTGAGGCGATGACCTTAGCTGACAAGATTGTAGTTTTGAAATCAGGCGAGATCATGCAGATCGGAACACCGCGCGATCTATACGAACGCCCCGAAAATCTGTTCGTTGCTCAGTTCATCGGCAGCCCAAAAATGAACGTGCTGCCTTGTGAGGTTATCGATGGCGCCGTGAACTTAGGCGGTGCGAAATCAATTACTGCGCCCGCGACGTCTGTGAAGATTGGTTTTCGCCCTGAACATTTGGAAATCACGACGCAAACGAAATCCGAGCTGTCAGGAACGATTGAATTCGTTGAATACCTAGGTGCTGACATTTATCTTTATGTTCGGACGGAAGGCCAAATCCAAGTGCTCGTGCGCGTTTCATCCGAAGGCGAATACAAGAAGGGACAACAAATATATTTATCAGTGCTGGAAACCAAGGTTCATTACTTTAATTCCGGTGACCAGGCGGTATGCTGAAGGTTCCGAGCGCCACTTCTATTCATGAGACAATTTCAAGCTCAATCGAGCCGCCGCTCTTACTGAGTGGGGCCAATTATTGAGCGCATAGGTTCAGGCTGCGATAGCAATCCGATGCGAGTTCTCATTAATTTGGTTGTAACGATATAATGATATATATGTTCAATGCGGTACTTGATTTCGGCATCGTGCGCAGTAAGAGTATTTCAGATCTTATAAGTTGAATTCGCAAAGACGCTAAAATAATGAAATACGATTTTTACATACTTGACGTTTTTAGCTCTGCGTCATTTGGGGGAAACCAGCTTGCTGTT
>JAGSGK010000181.1 GCA_023955215.1 Paracoccaceae bacterium | reverse complement strand
TGCCGGCGAACGGTCTGGCGTGTACTACCAAGTTCCTCAACTGCATGCGAAAGGTTCAAGCGCTTTGCAAGTGTTGAGAATGACCTAATCATCTCGAACAAAAGGGGATTAGTTACTTCTTTCACGGGCATCCAATTTTTCGACGTTGTCAATCTTTAATGTCTCAAACGACCTAACCACACAATTCAATGTGTACGCAAATCATACATCAATGCAATATCTATAGTTGAAAAATGTTCAAATCTACCCAATTGCCCAAATTTTAACTTTCTAGCATTACGGTAATCACTCAACTGGAGATGAACCCAATGCCCCATGACGTAGATATTCACGTAGGTCGTAAACTAAAGCAGGCGCGCACCTTGCGTCGTTATTCACAGACTGACGTTGCTCGCGGCTTGAAGCTTTCGTTTCAACAAATCCAAAAGTATGAAATCGGCTCGAACCGCATCGCGGCAAGCCGATTGTATGAGCTATCAAAAATTCTTGACGTGCCAACGTCATACTTTTTTGAAGGCCTAGCAGAAGAGGCTGTAAACCCAGCAGACAATGCAATGGACATCGTGAGTGCAGTTGCTTCCATCAAGGATGAACAACTGAAATCACGTATCATTACGTTCATTCAAGACGTTGCTGGTACGACAACTGCGCGTACTGCCTGAACTTAAAACATCGCAGCGCGGCGCACTAAGTTGAGACCTGCAATCAGCAGAACAACTAGCGTCGCGCGGCGAAACACCACTTGATCAATTCGGTCGAAAACGCGCCCGCCCAACCACAACCCCAAAAGGGCTGGAGGTACCATTGCCAAACTGAATGGCAATGTTTCAGTGCGCAAAACGCCAGATCCCAAATGTGCAACTGTCAATGCGACGGCGCCCAATCCGTAAATTACACCTTGAATCCGCATGTGGTCATCTTTGTTTGTGCCAAGCGCAGTTAAGTACGCGACCGTTGGTGGCCCCCAAATTCCAGACAAGCCACCCATAAATCCTGCAAATGCCCCTACGCTCGCCGCGACTCGGAAAGTTTGACTAGGCAGCTTCACATCCACTCCAGTAAGCTGCAGCAATGCGAATAACGTTATGGGCAATCCAATAATCAACAACATTGTCGGAAGAGGCAAAAGACGAACCAATTGCGCTCCGACAATCAACGTCAGAAGCCCAAAGATTAAGAACACCTTGAATTTTTTTACAGAATTCCACGCAGCAGATGGACCTTGCCTAAGGGCTTGGATCACATTTGTGCAAAGCGTTGGCAGTATCAAGCCAGCCAACGCCAACTCTGGTGCCAAAAAGGTGCTGAGCCCTGAAACAAATATCATCGGCATCGCAAATCCCACGATCCCCTTAACCATACCTGCGCCTACCGCAACAAAGACAGCCAAAGCCAAGTGTTGGACTGTAAGGATATCGAGAATGTGTTCCATAGCCGCGCTATAACACTTTGATCGGATCACAACACAATAAAAGAGAGTGAGTAATAATATGATTATTTTCATAATATCCTAGCATCTTTATTGCGCACCAGTGGCACTTGGAATAAAACGATACTAACAAATAAGGAATCTCCAAATGCCGCGCGACCAGCTAAACCGACACGATGATACTCAGATTATCTTGAACGACCTTCTGTCCTTAACGCTGGCGGCACTTGAACCTGTCCACACTATTCTGGAGACGGCAACCCAGCAGTTGCGCACGTGTGTATCAGTCGACGGGCGCGTCTCTGCACGCTTGGTCGAAGAACATCAAACCGCGACACATGGCCTTGCGTGGCTTGCCACCTACTCGCAATCCTTGACCCAAATGCAAAGATGGGCGGAGGGATTAAATCAAACCAACACATTTGGTGAAACTGAGCAGCTAATTCTTCAAATCACCTTCGGCGAGTATCTTTGGCAAATTTACGGCGGAATCCAGATGAACCAAGGTGAGATTTTGCGCTTACAGGATCTGGGGCTGAACCAAAATGACATGCAGGGCCTAATGGAACCTGCCGTTCAAACGTTAACTCAGCAGGGAAACACGCAGAACGCACGCGTTCGGCTGGTTGAATTGATGCAAGAACAATCAGCAAACGTAACTGTTGGCGCAACAGGGCTTGATGACGAACTGGAAATGATCCGCGAACAATTCCGTCGCTACACAGTAGAAAAAATTGAACCCTTCGCACACGATTGGCACCTCAAGGACGAACTAATCCCGATGCAGATCATCGATGAGCTGGCCGAAATGGGCGTCTTTGGGCTAACAATTCCTGAGCAATATGGAGGTTTCGGCCTGTCAAAGGCGTCCATGTGCGTTGTTTCCGAAGAGCTATCTCGCGGCTATATCGGCGTCGGCTCTCTTGGCACGCGATCCGAAATTGCGGCCGAACTAATCATTGCAGGCGGCACTGATGAACAAAAACAAAAGTGGCTACCAAAACTCGCATCTGCTGAAACCTTGCCAACGGCCGTGTTCACAGAGCCAAATACAGGGTCAGATCTAGGCGCTCTGCGCACACGCGCGGTGAAGGATGAAAATGGTAATTATCAAATAACGGGCAATAAAACATGGATCACCCATGCCGCCCGCACTCAAATAATGACCCTACTTGCTCGCACAAACCCAGATGATGACACCTACAAGGGGCTGTCCATGTTCCTTGCCGAAAAGATACCCGGCGACGACAGCGATCCATTCCCGACGCAGGGCATGACAGGTGGCGAAATTGAAGTGCTCGGTTATCGTGGCATGAAAGAATACGAAATCGCTTTTGATGGGTTCCAAGTCAAAGGAGAGAATTTGCTAGGCGGGGAAGAAGGCAAGGGATTCAAACAATTGATGGAAACGTTTGAATCCGCAAGAATTCAAACCGCAGCCCGCGCAATTGGCGTCGCACAATCGGCGCTGGATCTTTCAATGCAATATGCCATCGATAGAAAACAATTTGGAAAATCATTGATCGAATTTCCACGCGTGGCAAACAAACTTGCCATGATGGCAGTCGAAATTATGGTTGCACGCCAACTCACTTACTTCTCAGCTTTTGAGAAAGATGAAGGACGCCGTTGTGACGTCGAAGCGGGAATGGCCAAGCTACTCGGCGCACGTGTTGCATGGGCAGCTGCCGACAACGGCTTGCAAATTCACGGCGGCAACGGCTTTGCGCTTGAATACAAAATTAGCCGCGTTTTGTGCGATGCGCGTATTCTCAATATCTTTGAAGGTGCCGCAGAAATTCAAGCGCAAGTGATTGCCCGCCGACTTCTGGGATAAGACTCGCAGCTGGATTTGAATTAATAGAGAATGAGGGCGAAACACTGCAAACAGGAACTTCCATGCGCTTTGCTGCCCTCGCACTTCTAGCCTTTATTCCCGCATGCCAAGCGGACGAAACAGTACGCGCCTACGGTGCCGCAGCTCGGGAATGGACACTGGTTGAAATCAATGGACAACCCTTCAATGCCAGCGCAACGCTAACCTTCCCCGATGAAGATATGATCGCAGGCAAAGCACCATGCAATCGATATTCCGCCAGCATGACAGTTCCTTATCCATGGTTTGAAGTCGGCCCGATCCTTGCCACAAAAATGGCCTGTGGCGATCTGCGAAAAGAAACCGAATACTTCACAATTCTGCGGCAGATGACCCTCTCAGAAGTTCTTGGGGACGTACTAATCCTCAGCACACCAGAGGGAAAGAATATGGTATTTAAAGCCGACGGCTAAAGGCATCAACAAAACGCGCCCGCGCCTCAGGCAATGGACGTCCACCCAATGTCGCGGCAACCTGTGAGTGAAAGAAATGGCCTGTCGTCTTAAGACCCTCAAAAACTTCAAGATCCGGGGCATTTCCAATGCCTCGCAAAATATCTGGTAATGGCAACAATCGATCGGCCCATTCACCAGCCGCAGCACGTGAAACCGCCCGACCTGACTTTGGCGACACAAAGCCTAAATCGACCGTCACACCTGACACGGCACAGGCATCAAGCTGCAGCGAAAAACCAACCTCAGCCAATAAGGCCATTTCCCACTTTAAGTAAGCCAGCGGCCAAACCTCTGGATGCTCCAGAAGATCAAGCAACTGTTCTGTTTGGCGATAAAGGGCCGCATGTGTTTGACGTTCGGGCAAACAATAACTCAACAAACTCGTAACAGCGTTCAGCCCCGCCAACATTAACCTATCTGCCATCGCCGCCGCTGCGCGACTGCGGATGGGTTCGACGGTATAACTGCCAATGTGGTCTTCAAGGCGTGCCCGCCACACAACATCCAATTGTGCGCCAGGTTGTAAAATTGGCCCCATCCGCCGCCCTGCCCCACCTCGGACAACACCGGCATGAAGTCCATGCGTCTCAGTAAAAACTTCAATGATGGCAGAGCTCTCGCCATGGCGTCGCACAGCCACCAATATGCCCGCGCCGCGCCATTCCATATCAGGAAAGTCCCTCTTGATCTAACAGGTGGCGTCCCAACCGATCTTCGACTTCAATCACCCACACGTCTGGATCAAAATTTTTTTGGCGATCAATAGATACATCAACATCCCTATCGGCCCCGCTTGCCAACTCCGACCAATTACGTTCCCCAGTCATCAGATCAAAGGAACGCTGGAACAAGACGGCTTTGCCATCAAGCGTACTTAACTTCACCAAAACCGCACCACCCGTATCGTCGCCATGGGCAACAACAAAAGCAGGGATATCAAACATTCGCAAACGCATCAGATAAGCGTCCACCCAAAAGCGTGAGGTCAGCTTTGCCATGGGCAACCCTTGAGCTTCATCTTACCCAAAAAACTCTCCCCGAAGGGCCGGTTGGAGAGTGGCTCACGCATTTCCGTCTTTGAAATTCAAACCCATTTCAGAATAGCGTTCGGCCTCATCCAGCCAACCGCTGCGAACTTTAACCTGTAGGAACAGATGTACCCGGCGGCCAAGGAATTCTTCCAGCTCTTCGCGCGAGGCTTTCGAAACCGCTTTGATGGTCTCACCTTTGTGGCCCAGCAGAATGCCTTTGTGGCCGTCGCGGATAACGTAAATAATCTGGTCAATACGTGCTGAGCCATCTTTACGCTCTTCCCATTTCTCAGTTTCCACCGTCAGTTGGTAAGGCAGCTCTTGATGAAGGCGCAGGGTCAGCTTTTCACGAGTCATTTCTGCCGCAATCATGCGCAGCGGAAGGTCAGCGATTTGATCTTCAGGATATAACCACGGCCCCTCAGGCACTTCTTCAGCCAGCCACTTGCGCAGCGTATCAACACCGTGGCCTTTCTCTGCTGAAATCAGGAACGTTTCTGTGAACGGATAGCGCTCGTTCAACGCTTTGGTCAGGCCCAGAAGTTTCGGTGCCTCAACACGGTCGATCTTGTTAACGGCCAACGCAACCTTGCGATGCGCGCCAATGTCATTCAGCCCCTCAAGGATGCGTTCTACGCCCTCAGTGATACCGCGGTTAGCTTCGACCAAAAGAACAACAACGTCCGCATCAGCTGCGCCACTCCAAGCCGCCGCAACCATTGCGCGGTCCAAACGGCGTTTTGGCGCGAACAAGCCCGGCGTGTCGACAAAAACGATTTGCGTCTCACCTTCCATCGCAACACCGCGGATGCGGGCCCGCGTTGTTTGTACTTTGTGCGTTACGATTGATACTTTCGCCCCAACCATACGGTTGAGCAAAGTTGACTTACCTGCATTCGGTTCGCCGATAAGGGCTACAAAGCCTGCGCGGGTGGTCATGTTAGTTCTCCAATTCCGACAAAAGCGCTTTGGCCGCTGCCTGTTCTGCCTGTCGTTTTGATCCTGCCGTCGCAATCGCCTCAGCCCCAGAATCAAGTCGGGCGGCAATTGTGAAGACAGGTGCATGGTCGGGTCCGCTGCGAGACGTTTCAACATACTTCGGCGGGTTCATTTTACGGGCTTGAGCCCATTCTTGTAGCGCTGTTTTGGGATCACGGGCATCGTCTTCGACGCCTTCAATCCGTGTTCTCCAAAACCTAAGGATAAAGTCGCGCGCCGTGTCATATCCAGAATCCAGGTAAACAGCAGCAATGACAGCTTCCATCGCATCACCCAGCAAGGCTTGTTTGCGACGCCCACCAGAAATCATCTCGGACCGACCAAGTCGCAAGACCTCACCGATACCAATCTCACGGGCAACGTCTGCACAGGTCTCTTTACGCACCAATGCGTTGTAGCGTGGTGCAAGCTGACCTTCGGCCGCATCCATGTC
>JAGSGK010000011.1 GCA_023955215.1 Paracoccaceae bacterium | reverse complement strand
GCGGATTTCGGCATTGGTGCCGATCTTGATAGACGCCGCGCCCAGCACGTTGAGGATCTTACCCTTCAGGGGCAGGAGCGCCTGATTTTTACGGTTGCGCGCGCCCTTCCCGGAACCACCGGCTGAGTCGCCCTCGACGATGAACAATTCGGTGCCGGCGCGGTCCTTGGAGGTACAGTCGGTCAGCTTGCCCGGCAGGCGCAGCTTTTTGGTCGCGGTCTTACGCTGGGTTTCCTTCTCCTGCCTGCGCCGCAGCCGCTCTTCGGCGCGCAGCACCAGGAAATCGAGGATGGCACCAGCGGATTTGGTGTCTGCCGCCAACCAGTTGTCAAAGTGGTCACGAACCGAGTTTTCGACCATGCGTTGTGCATCAACGGTGGCAAGGCGGTCTTTGGTTTGGCCCACGAATTCAGGTTCGCGGATAAAGCAGGACACAAGCGCCCCTGCACCTGTGGTCAGGTCTTCGCGTGTGATTGTGCTGGCTTTTTTGTTGTTCACCAACTCGCCGTAGGCTTTGATACCTTTCAGGATCGCGGCCCAAAACCCTGCTTCGTGCGTGCCGCCCTCTGGCGTTGGAACGGTGTTACAATAGGACTGGATAAATCCGTCGCGGGCAGGGGTCCAGTTGATCGCCCATTCGACTTTGCCCGGAACCTTGAATTTTTCAAAGGAAACGGTGCCCGCAAATGGGGCTTCGGCGTATGTAGTGGCACCCTTAAGGGATTCAGACAGGTAGTCTGCCAAACCGCCGGGGAAGTGGAACTTTGCCTCTTGTGGGGTTTCGCCGTCGTTTTGCGAAGTTTTCCAGCGGATTTCTACGCCGGAGAACAGGTATGCTTTTGAGCGTGCCATCTTGAACAGGCGTGCAGGTTTTAGGGTTAGCGACCCAAAGATGTCGGCATCAGGGTGAAAGGTCACGGCTGTGCCACGACGATTTGGGGCAGCCCCGATTTTTTCCAACTTGCCCTGTGGGACACCGCGCGAAAACTCCATGGCGAACAGTTCTTTGTTGCGTGCCACTTCGACCCGCAAGTGATCGGACAGGGCGTTCACAACGGATGAGCCAACACCGTGCAAACCGCCAGACGTTTCATAGCTGTCGCCTGAGAATTTACCGCCCGCGTTCAGCGTACAGAAGATAATTTCGAGCGCTGATTTTTCAGGGTCCTTGGGGTGTGGCCCCGTTGGAATGCCACGTCCGTTGTCGCGCACAGAGACATGGCCGTTCTCGTGTAATTCCACTTCGATCCAAGTGGCGTGTCCAGCCACAGCTTCGTCCATCGAGTTGTCGATGATTTCCGCAACCATGTGGTGCAACGCACGATCGTCTTTACCGCCAATGTACATCCCTGGGCGCAGACGTACGTGCTCCATATCTTCCAGAATCTGGATGGAAGACGCATCATATTCGTCAGGGCTGGCTGTTGAACCGGAAAGAAGATCGCTGGACATGGGCATGCTCGGAATTATTGGTTTTGATTAAGCCTTAGTATGTCAGAGCATGACGCGTTGGGAAAGACGCCATTGTTGCTTCATTGTTCCAAAGTCACAGGTTGAGTGTAGTCGGTTGGTTGGTCGCGTGTGCGTGACGCGTATAGCGCAAAGATTGCGGCCAATACGATCGACATTGCGCTGCCCAAGACGAGTGATGGGATGCCAGCGTTTAATGCCGGGATCGTTGCAACGAATGCGCCAAGCCCAGAGGCCAAGAACAATGCGGTGGCCTGACCACGACGCATCATCAAAAAGATGGCACCGATTAGCCCTGCAATGACAGATATTCCAAATGCTATGAACGCGTAGGTTGGACGTGTTTCGATGAAGCTTTGATATTCTGGCGGCAAGGTTGAAACGCCAGCCGCGCTGAATTGTTGGACCAAATTGATGCAGCCCATCGCATTCCAAAGAGCAGCAATAATACCGATAGCCCAGAACGCAATTTTCGATGCTTTTGATGCGGTGCTCATATTGATGCCCTTAATTCCCCATTGTTAGAAAACTCTAGGGGCGCACGGCCGCTCTGTCTATCTTCAATGCTCGGAGGTGCAGGTGAACTAAGGGATGTAAATATCGTCCCCAATGACCCAATCGATAATGGCATCCGCCACCTCTACAGGTTTTTGATGCAGGACCCAGTGATCGGCATCTTCAATCTCGATGCGCTTTAGTTGGGCGCAATGGTCCTCCAACCCTTGGGTGGCGTGTGGCAACAATGCCGTATCGTTCATTCCCCAGATAAGCAGGTGGTCACAGTGTACCTTTAGCTTTTCCACGGGCAAGGCTGGTAGATCGTCAATGGGGATACCCACATCTGCGACCTTCAAGGGCGAAGCGCGGTACCAGTTCGTCATGCCGCGCAACCGTCCATCGCGAGCCCATTCTTTTTTGTAGGCCTCTAGCCGTTCGCCAACCAGCCAACTGGTGTCCATTTTGGCCGAAAAAAGACGGGTCATTTTGGCGAAGTTATCTGCTGCCAATGTTTCAGGGGATGTGTTGGATTTAATGACGTTGATGTATTGGGACGCTTCAGATTGCGCACTGCCCTTGGCCAACTCCCTTTGGAACGGCACTGGATGCACGCCATTCGCGACGATCAGTCGGTTCAAAAGATTGGGATGGAACATGGCAAGTCCGTATGCCACGCTGGCACCCCAATCATGGCCCATAACGGCGACTTGGCCGCCTCCCACTAGATCGGTATCGATCAAGGCGACGATGTCGCTGACCAGTTTTGATAGGGTGTATTCAGCGACTTCAGAGGGTGCCCAGCTTTGACCATAGCCGCGTTGGTCGGGCGCTATACAATGAAACATTCCTGATAATTCACATGCTAGATCATCCCAAGCTCCAGAGTATTCGGGGAAGCCATGCAGCATTATCAATTTGGGAAGGTGAGGTTGGCCCCAAGAGCGCACAAAGAAATCATTACCGTTAAGAGACAGGGTGTGGGTTTGCATGGTGGGCCTTTCCCGACTTGGCTGACTTTGTATTGTGGCGCTGGATTTTCGTACACCTGAAGCAGATCATAGCGGTAAGTTTCACTATTGGAATGAGAAGCTTCGAGAACTTGATCTATGGGGGTATGGCGGCTTTCAGAAGGGTTTCTAATCCATAACGCAAAATAAGATCATTTATTTCGACGGAAATCTGAATGGCTCTCGTTCTAGTTAGGACATAAATAAAAAACTGAGGTCCAACATGCTTTCACGTCTTTCATTTTTAAGTCCGTACGGGCTGTGGTTTCTTTTCGCTTTGCCCGGAGGTTTGATGTTGGGGACTGCCCTTACGTCTGATGATCCTCGTATTTTTCATGAATTGGTCCACCCGTCGGGGGAGTTTTCAGCGCGCTTCCTAATCGTTGCGATGATGGCGACCCCGTTGGCAATGTTGCTGCGCGGATGGCGCGGCCCTATTTGGCTTAAGAAAAACCGACGCTATTTGGGTGTTGCCTCCTTTGGCTACGCTGCGCTCCATACCTTGTTTTATGTCATTGATAAGGGGTCAATGGCGGGGGTTATCAACGAAGTATCACGCTTCTATATTTGGACAGGGTGGATTGCATTCGTGATTTTTGTGCCATTGGCGGTTACTTCGACTGACTATTTCGTGCGGTTTATGGGGCCGTGGTGGAAAACCCTGCAGCGTTGGACTTATGGCGCTGCGATTTTGACCTTGTTGCATTGGGCGGCTCTGCACAATTGGGAACACCCAACGTCTGCAATCGTACACTTCCTACCTTTGACCCTGCTTGAGGCCTACCGTGTTTGGTATTGGTACATCAAACCAAAGGCGCGTGCCGTTGCTGGATAGGCGGCTCATGGCTGGATAATAATTGTCTGGTTACACTTTTCTAGATTGCCTTGTCAGCAAGCCTTGTTAAGGCTTGCTGCATGCGTTCAAAAGCCATGTCATATCCCGCTCATGCTAAAGCTGTTGCTATCCTTGGCTTGCCATTGGTTGGAGGACACTTAGCGCAGATAGCCATTGGCGTGACAGACACCGTCATGCTGGGGTGGTACGGTGTTGATGCGCTGGCGGCTGTCACATTGGCCGCCAGTTATTTTTTCGTTCTTTTTCTGATGGGAGCGGGATTTGCATTTGCGGTCATGCCAATGGTCGCAACATTTGATGCCGAAGAAGACGAAGTTAGTATTCGGCGCGTGACGCGCATGGGGCTGTGGCTGTCGATCGCTTACTCTGTTGCCATCATGCCTATTATGATTTGGTCTGAATCGCTATTCCTTTTCCTCGGACAAGAACCAACAGTCGCTGCAGACGCGCAACAGTATTTGCGCATTGCCGGATTTGGGATGTTTCCATGGTTGGTGGCGATGGTCATCAAAAGCTATTTGGCGGCACTTGAGCGCACGCAAGTTGTGTTCTGGATTGCGGTGCTTGCTACTGTTTGCAATGGATTAATTAACTACGCCTTGATCTTTGGCAATTGGGGTGCTCCTGAAATAGGCATTCAGGGGGCCGCTATAGCGTCTGTGTTTACCCAATTAATTGGTATGCTTGGGGTCGTTGTCTATGCGATCTTGGTTTTGCCTCAACACCAGTTGTTTGTTCGATTTTGGCGGGCGGATTGGGAAATGTTGATGCGGGTGTTCCGCTTGGGTGTTCCGATTGGTTTTACGGGGCTTTCTGAAACGGGTTTGTTCACGGCGACAGCTGTTATGATGGGTTGGCTTGGCACCGTGCCGTTGGCGGCACATGGCATCGCGCTTCAATGCGCAGGTATCACGTTCATGCTTCATCTGGGCATTAGTAACGTTGCAACAATCCGTGCGGGCAATGCGTTTGGACGTGGCGATCGGGAACATCTAGCAAAAGGGGCATATGTCGTATTTGCCATGTCGTTGGTGGCAGCCCTGTTGGCGGTTGTTGGTTTTCTCCTTTGGCCGGAACCACTGGTTCTCGCGTTCATGCAGCCAAGTGAGCCTGCACGAGATCAAATTTTGGTAATCGGCGTTGGCCTATTGGCAATGGCCGCACTGTTCCAACTGGTCGATGGCGCACAAGTCATCGCGTTGGGTTTGCTTCGTGGCGTTCAGGACACCAAAGTGCCAATGTACATGGCTGCGTTCAGCTATTGGGGGATTGGTATGCCGTGCTCATACATATTGGGCTTTGTGCTGGGGTATGAGGGGATCGGCGTTTGGATGGGTCTCGTGGTTGGGTTGGCGAGTGCTGCGATATTGCTAAGCGTACGCTTTTGGTCCGTTATCCTTGGTCGTGTAGGGACCGCATCTGATGTTGGTTAAGGTCGACCTTTAGCCCTTCATCAACCGATCGGCCTTTTTACGCACCAAAGTGCTGCGCAAATCATGCATGGCGAGAAGCAAGGCGTCAGTGACCATATCGAGCTGGTCTGGGCTGGCTTTAGACTGCACCCACTGTGTTGTGAGGTTCAGATAATCAACCGCGCGGTGAATGTCGTCAATGTCGCGATTGGCAAGGATCGAAGCGCGTTCCTCCATCCAGCCGTGAATTCTGGCAAGGTCATCTTCGGATAGTCTGCGCTCACCATGGGGTTTGATCTCTCCATTGCGCATGTTGATGATGGCAATTTGATCCATCTCAATACGTCGCTGACGATTTTCTGTGTCGACGCGAAACACGGCAGCACCGTTTTCACGAACACGGAAGTAGTAGTTGGGTAATTCACCAGCCATAATTTCTTTCAACTATCTCAATACTGCACAGAATTTAATTATGCGGGCACATGCTTCGGTAAGTGCCTCATCAGATGTAGCATAGCTGACTCTGAAATTTGGCGACAATCCAAATGCTGCACCAAAAACCACAGCGACACCAGTGTCATTCAGCAACGCAGTCGCGAAAGCTTCGTCATCGACAATTTTGACGCCACTGGGAGTTGTTTTCCCAATGAGGCCAGCAACAGAGGGATAGACATAAAACGCACCGTCTGGCGTCGGGCACGTAATGCCTTCGGCCTCGTTCAACATCTTCACAACAATATCGCGCCGGCGTACAAATGCCGCGTTATTTTGGGCGATAAAGTCATGTGGCCCGTTCAATGCTTCGACGGCAGCAAACTGGCTGATGGAGCATGGATTTGAGGTGCTTTGGGATTGAACTTTGCGCATTGCGGCGATCAATTCGACAGGACCCGCCGCATACCCTATGCGCCAGCCTGTCATTGCGTATGCTTTTGACACACCGTTTACCGTCAGCGTTCTGTCATAGAGGCGTGGTTCAACTTCGGCTGGGGTGCAAAATTGGAAGTCACCAAAGGTGAGGTGTTCGTACATATCGTCCGTCATTACCCAGACGTGTGGATGGCGCATCAAGACATCTGTTAGTTCCTTTAATTCATCCCAAGTATAGCCTGCGCCGGTTGGGTTGGATGGTGAGTTAAAAAGGAACCATTTCGTGTTGGGCGTAATCGCAGCTTCTAGCTGGTCCGCGGTCAATTTGAAACCGGTCTGCAAAGACGCTTCGGCAATGACTGGTGTACCACCAGCCAATAGCACCATGTCTGGATAGCTGACCCAGTAGGGGGCTGGGATGATAACTTCATCGCCTTTATTCAGCGTAGCCATGAATGCGTTGTAAAGGACCTGTTTGCCGCCGGAACTCACGGACACTTGGGACGGCAGGTAATCAAGACTATTGTCGCGTTTGAACTTGGCGCAAATCGCTTGCTTCAGTTCTGCAATCCCGTCCACTGCCGTGTATTTGGTTTTTCCAGATGTGATAGCGGCAATGCCGGCATCCTTAATATGCTGTGGGGTGTCGAAATCAGGTTCACCAGCTCCTAGGCCAATCACATCATGGCCTGCTGCCTTCAGCTCGGCGGCTTTGTTCGTCACGGCAATTGTTGGCGACGGTTTGACGCGGTCAAGAGTATCAGAGAGCAGTTTCATTGTGATCTCAGCCTTATAGGTTTAAATAAGACTTCAATAAGCGTGCTGATCAAACCGATCAAGCTGCATTGACGGGAAATGTCCCGATTAAGGATACTCAAATGTCAAACCCACAAGATGAAACGTCTGATTGGTACAGTCAGGATGCTGCAACCTTTGGAGACCGCGTTGCTGCGGCGCGGGAACAATCGGGCCTGACCCAAAAGGATCTTGCACGGCGATTGGGTGTGCGCACCAGCACAGTACGCAATTGGGAAGATGATTTATCTGAACCACGCGCGAACCGATTGTCGATGATGGCAGGCCTGCTAAATGTTTCGATGATGTGGTTGATCAATGGCAAAGGCGAGGGCATGGACTCTCCGCCTGACACTGGTGAAGTGACACCTGATATGCGAGCAATTTTAAATGAGCTACGCGAGATGCGTGCGGATATGGTTGCGCGCGCGGAGCAAATGGCGCGATTGGAAAAACGGTTGCGTCTTGTTATGTCGGAGAATGGTGAATGACCGAGCTTCCAGAACACCGTATTAAGCGTCTTGCGATGCGTTCCATGCGTCGCGGGATCAAAGAAATGGACATCATTCTTTCTGCATATGCGACTGAAAATTTGGCCAAGATGGATGACGCAAAAATCACGTTGTACGATCATCTGCTCGATGAAAATGACCAAGATTTGTATCAGTGGGTGACGGGGCAGGTTGTTGCGCCGGATAAATTCACACAGATGATCGCGGAAATTTCTGTTCAAATGCAAGGTGTTAAGGTCTGATCTTGGACGTTTAACGGGTTATTGGTGAATTTGGCTCAGTTTGCAGTGAGAGAGCAGATTGAGTCGGAGACATAAATGAGCATTCAAGACCCAATGGCCCAGTCCATGAGCATACCCCAAGATAAGGGGTTTATGGGTGGGTATTTAGAGGCGTTGTCGTTGGTAGAACGATTGCACCGATTGTTACTGGACGTCATCAAAGATGAATTTGAACGTGTCGGCGTTTTAGAGATTAATGCCGTGCAAGCCATGTTGCTATTCAACATTGGTGACAATGAGGTGACGGCGGGCGAGCTAAAAAGCCGTGGCTATTATCAAGGTAGCAACGTCAGCTATAACCTTAAAAAGCTTGTTGAAATGGGCTATATGCACCATCAGCGATGCGAGATTGACCGTCGGTCGGTTCGGGTGAAGTTGACGGATCAAGGGCGTCAAGTTCGCAAGGTGGTGACCGAATTGTTTGAACGCCATGCCGATGGATTGCAAAATCGTGGTGTTTTAGGGCATGAAGGTTTGGAAAATATTACCTCATCTTTGAAGCGCGTCGAGAGATATTGGACCGATCAAATCCGCTACATCTATTGATCGATCTTGGCGACGTGTCACCGACAAGGGTGTCGATGGTACTTTTTCTGGTGATTCAAAACGTGAATTAGATGTTTCTGTTTGATGCTTGTAAAGTGCACCGATGGCCTGCATCGCCAGTTCGCGCTCTAGTTTGCGCCGCATAGCGCGTTCGTAATCTTCGAACCCTTGTGCGACCTCGATAAAAGCACCAGGGCCGCGAATGACCTCGTTTTGATAGTACGGGATCAGATTGGTTTCGGCCTCAAAATCAGCGGCGTTTATGACTAATCCGTTTACTGTAACTGCGTCAAACGGAAACGCCTTGTAGGCTGAAGAGGGGGGGAATCCCTCGTTGTTCTCTCCATCGCCAGCCATATCCAAAGTTTGACGCAGGCAGGGTGGGGCGCGTTTGAACATACCTGCACCATAGCCCAACGCGTATCCCATCGCCGTGGGGAATTCAGTCTGACTGCGAGCGCTTGTCGCAAGGGTTTGAGCGGCGAAAAGTAGATCGCTTTGATTGTTGATCAACGTCCAATCTAACAAGACTTTTTGGTTATAACGGCCGGACCATTCGAAAACGGCCAAGGCGACGGGCAAATCGCTGGAAAAGAATGCTCTGGTGACTTCAGGTGCTGTCAGTGCCGCGACCATCCCGCCGCGCTGTAAAGCATCTTCTGCCTCATCGACCGAACTGGAAACATCCATGGCAAGTAGAAGGGCCAAACGACATTCTATTGCCTGAGCTGGCAGTGCACCAAGGGTAAGGAGCGTCGCAAGCACAAAACGTAACATCATCAGTTTCCTTTGGCTAACGTCGCTGGAAATTAGATCACCATTGTCCCGTGTTCTCCATGCTAGCCCATGGCTCTGCTGGTGCCAATCGCTCGCCCGCCTGAAGTAATTCAATCGATACGTTGTCAGGGGTGCGGATGAACGCCATGTAGCCGTCGCGCGGGGGGCGATTAATAGTGACCCCGTTGTCCATCAAGGTTTGGCATGTTTTATAAATATCATCGACAGCATAGGCGAGGTGGCCAAAATGACGGCTGTCGGATGGAAGCCCGTCGTCGCCGTCCCAATTGTAAGTAAGCTCGACGGGGCAGTCTTCATTCCCAGGAGCAGCCATGAATATCAACGAAAAACGCCCACCCTCGCTTTCATGGCGGCGCGTTTCTTTCATCCCCAGAAGTTCAAAAAAGGCGATCGTTTTTTCAAGGTTGGCAACGCGTATCATTGTATGAAGGTATTTAAGAGGCATCGTGCTTTCCTTTGTGTTGTTTGGATACAGGTTAGCACGGGGATCAGAGTATACCAGTCATCACTTAGAATTTTGATTGTATGCTCAGCGATACTGACATTTCGTTGCTGTTGAAACGGCTGATGTTGGATGATTTGCGACCTGTTTGAACTTGAACCGATGGGACAAACCCAGCAACATCCAGCTTTGTGAAAACCATGGTCACATTGCCAGTCACAGACATATCGCTTCGACCGCCTTCAACGGGTCCAAATATGGAAAATCCTTCGTAGTGTGTATAGCCTAGTGACAATCCGGTGCTTACTTTTATGGATGCAACTGGCTTTGCAAAACTGTAGTTAATGTTGGCGACTGCAGATTGATTTGAAATGTTACGTCCATTGCTCGAGATATCCTGCAAACTAAGTCCAAAACTCAGATGATTCCCATTGTCTATGCGGTGGTGCAGTGTGGCAGAAACTTGCGATCTCGTCAGGTCATTCTTTGGTGCAATGTCAGACCAACGTTTTTCAAGCAGAGTGCCCAAGGACAACCGCGTTTTTGGCGCTAATCTGAAACTAGGGCTGAAACCAACTTGGCCAAAGGTATAGTTTTTATTTTGGCCAGACCAAGTATTTCCCAGTTTGGCCGAAAGTGTAGCAACCGCGCCTGCTGTCCCCAATGCAAAGCGGTGATCGATGCCGATATCTGCATATGTGGAACCAAGATCAGAGTTTTTCAATTGGCGTGAAAATGGATCCAAAGCCATCAGCGCGCGCGCCTCAGAGGAAAGCGACACCGTGTTTACATAAACCCGCGCACGCGCATCTGTTCTAGAGTTTGCGTTCTGGTTCAACCTGTATCTCAATTGCAGGTCCGTTGTCGCCACAATGCCAGAAAGTGCTCTGGTGGAGGCATTGATATACCCCAGTTGCGGGGTCCCATTGACCAAATTTTCTGATGAATTTGCACCGTTGTTTAGGTTGTCAGAGGGCGAGGCCGAAACACTAATGTTAAAGCTAAGAGGATTTGCCGCGCGAACCTTGGCGTAATCCGCTGCAAGCATTTTTGCGCTTTGTTCATTGGGCTCGTGGTTTGCAGCGCGGCGCAACCAAAATTGGGCGGCATTGTATTTTTGGTTATGAAAAGCGAGCGACCCGGCATTCAGTGCAGCAGAAAAGGACTCAGCTTTTCCATCGCTATATTGATAGGCTAGTCGGGCGGCTGCCTTGGCCAATTTGGGATGGCCTAGCTGAGCATGGGCTTGCATCAGTATTGTATAGGCATGTGAATCCGTTGCATCCGCTAGCAATAGACCCATCGCGAGTTTGCGGGCCAGCTCGAATTCATCGACGTCGAGGGCCCGCAACGCGATTTGACGTGCGTCCTGGACCGAAATTTCTAGTGTATCTGATTGAGCTGTCGCTGTCGGGGCATGCATCATTGTAAAGCAAAGAGCAATGAGAGTGGAACTCAGCTTGTGCTGGAACATTGTGTCGCCCCTTGCTTAATCAGGCAGCGAGTTTGTGCAAATTGTGCCGGTATCACCTACTTCGCAAATATCCAAAACAAACACACCGAATTCGATTTCATTTTCGTAGGCATCGGTGAAGGTTTCAAACCGCGTCCCTCCAGCCAAAGCCTGACCGGCATCACCACCAATGATCCCAGCAAAGTCACCGATTGTCAGAGTATTTCCTTCATTTTCGATCTTACCCGCGAATGAACCATCGTCTGCTAAAGTGCCTTCAACAAGAACGATATTACCTAGTCCAAGATATCCAGGGTCATCATTGAAAGGAGTTGAAATCTGATCCAACACGGCTGTTCTGTTGTATATCCCACCCTCAACAGACATGTCGTTCAGATCTACATTCACAAACATCAGGCCGCGTACATAGCCCGATTGCTGTGGGGGGTTGATATCAGGGTCTACCGTTCCCGTTAGTGGTTTAAGATCGGTGACGGGCCCAGCCACGTTGATGCCCGCGGCATAGTTCCCGTGATATGTTACATCGAACCGACTTGGGGCGACAAAGGCGCCGTCGCGTTCGTAGAATGTACCAGAGAAAAACTTGTTAAATTGTCCGCCTGTCATGACGACACCAGCCTGCAAACCTGCACGGCTTGCAACAAATGCTGTGGAGTGGCGGCCCAAAGCATCGTTTTGTTGTGTAAAGGTCGTGTATCCCTCTACGAATGCATTGTAGGTTATGTCGTCGGTAAGGTCAGCCGGGGTGCCGGCATTCGATGTTATTACTTTAAACCCATCCGCGACATGCCGATACTCGTTGGCTGCAGATGTGCCATCTTGGGTTAGGCCAGTGACAGTTAGTGTCTTGTTTACTGCATCGAAAGAAATTCTTCCACATCGTTGGCAATGACGTCTGGAACGCCTGAAGAGACCGCTGTGACGGTTGTTGGTACCGTCGTCGTTGTCGTCGTCGCGGTTGTTGTGGTGCTGGTGTCGGTCGCTGTGAACGGATTGGTTCCACTGCCACCGCATGCCCCTACAACCAACGCCAAAGCGCAAACGCTTGTGAATCTTTTCATACTGCCGAACCTCTTCTGGGTCTCGAAATAACTGCCTCTTAAACTTTAGATCGACTTGTCTGTCGGAAAAGTCAACGATCACGTGGCTTTGTGAGGTTTTTCTAAGGCGCAACCGTGACTAAATAACGACCATGACATAGCGGTTCAAAAAACCTGCAGCGCTATATAAGGTGACGACTGTTAGATTCTGTACCTTTGCGATCAGCGTAAAGGCCAACGTGCCGGAGACCCGTATGAAACAATACCACGCCGCATTGCGCGAGATTTTGGAACTGGGCGAAGTCACGACCGACCGCACTGGTACAGGAACCACGTCACATTTTGGAATGCAAATGCGCTATCCACTGGCGGACGGTTTTCCGTTGGTTACAACAAAAAAAGTGCATTTAAAGTCGATCATTCACGAGTTGTTGTGGTTCCTAACAGGGGATACAAATATCCGGTATCTGAAGGAAAATGGTGTGCGTATTTGGGATGAGTGGGCCGATGAAAACGGTGACCTTGGGCCCGTATATGGCAAGCAGTGGCGTGCATTTCCGGCCTTCAGCGAACGCGGTTCAGTCGATCAAATCGAAGAATTGATAGCCAACATCAAAGCTACGCCGGACAGCCGCCGTCTCATCGTATCGGCGTGGAACCCGGGTGAAATTGGCGAAATGGCTCTGCCGCCTTGTCACACCATGTGGCAAGTTAAAATCATCGGCAAAAAGATGCATTTACAACTGTATCAGCGCTCTGCCGATATGTTCCTTGGTGTGCCATTCAATATCGCCTCTTATGCATTGCTTTTGCAAATGTTGGCGCATGTGACGGGTTACGAAGCAGGTGATTTCATCCATACGTTGGGAGACGCACATGTCTATTCAAATCATATGGATCAGGTTGAATTGCAACTATCGCGCAAGCCTAAACCGCTACCAACAATGCGGATCAAGCGGGACGTGACATCTATCTTCGACTTCAAATTTGAAGATTTTGAGTTGACGGGATACGACCCTGACCCGCTGATCAAGGGGGCTGTGGCAGTATGATTACTTTAATCGCGGCACGCGCTCGTGGAAACGTGATCGGCAAGGATGGCGACATGCCGTGGCACTTGCCCGAGGATTTGAAGTACTTCATGCGCGAAACGATGGGCGGGGCGATGATCATGGGACGCAACACGTGGGACAGCCTGCCTCATGCGCCGCTGAAAAATCGACTGAACATCGTAGTGACGTCCAAAGGGTGCGCGGCAGAACATTGCGTTGGGTCCGTCGACGAGGCAATCACGCTTGCGACCACCCTCGGTTATCATCGCATCTATGGTGTAGGCGGGGCAGGTATATATGCTGCGATGTTGCCAATGGCGGATCGATTGTGCCTGACAGAGGTCAACCTTGAAGTCGAAGAGGCAGACACGTTCTTTCCGCCCTTTGATGGGGCTGAATGGCGCCTGAATACGCAAACTGAAATCAGAACAGACGAGCCGCGGTGCATCGCTGGAGAATGGGTGCGGGTTTAACGTTACAGGCCATCCATGGCTGAGTGAAACGAGTTGCTATGAATTGGTTAGGGGCACCGTCGGAAGATCGTGAAGACAAAAATTCCGCCGACCTGTAGGTTTTAAACGGCCTATGGGGTGCAAACGGAGAGCCAATGCCTACAGCTATCCACCAATCACCTGATTCATATAGGCAACAACAGTCGCCTAATACGGGAAAACGCTAGGCTTGGACCATATTCATCAGGCAATACTTGACTAGATATAGTGGCAGTTGTCCGAAAATGAGGGAAGATATGCGTTTTAAAATTATTCTGGCGGCGGGTTTCGGCCTTGTGATGGCGGGCACCGCCCCAACATTGGCACAGGACTATACATCCGTTTCAGTGACACAAGTTGTTCTGACAAATGTAACAGTGACAAGCGGCAGCTACGCCGCACAGGCTTCTTCCCAAGGGGCTAAAATTTATCCCCACCACGGTGAGAACTTTTGTCCAGCGGGTCTTCAGCCAGTTACAATTTCTGGCGTTGTATGCTGCGGCGTGCCAAACCAGAACATGTCTTATCAGCAGGCCAAGATGACACCGGCCGCGCCTCGTAAAGTGGTGAAGCATCGCGTTGTTCGCCGCCAAGCGGCATGCCAAGTTGGCACAAAGGGCTGCACTTACGATTGATCCAAGGGTCACGTATTTGATTTTTCAAGACCGGCGCGTTGGGGAACCTTCGCGCCGGTTTTTGTTTTAAAGAGGCGCGATATCGCTTGCCATTTGGCGCCCATCACGGCCTTCGGCCAAGTCAAAGCTGACTTTTTGATTGTCACTTAGACCTGTAAGCCCTGATTGCTCCACAGCTGAGATATGTACGAACACATCGCTTCCGCCATCATCGGGTGCAATAAACCCAAATCCTTTTGTGGTGTTGAACCATTTTACGGTACCATTCGGCATATTTAACGCCTCCTTATAGTCAATATTCACCCAAAATACGGGCCTTGCTTGGGGTAATCGGGAAGGTAAAACACCTTCCACTCCCCGATGTATATTTTGTTCGAATCGACTGAAAATCAAGAAAAACTGCGTGATATTCGCAAGTGATCGAGCTAAGTATTAGGAAACAATGAGGAATATCATGAAGATATATGGCTTAAAAAATTGTGATACTTGCCGCAAAGCCCTTAAGGCGTTGGTCCACGCCGAATTGGTTGATGTCCGTTCTGATGGTGTTGCTGCTGATGTGATAGAGAAGGCGTTCGCTGAATTTGGCGACGCATTGTTGAACACGCGCTCAACCACTTGGCGTGGATTGTCAGAAGACGAACGCTTAGGTGCGCCGCTTGATTTGATCGCGCTGCATCCGGCGTTGATGAAGCGCCCGCTGATTGTGGATGGCGATAAGATGTATTTGGGTTGGACGAAGGATGTGCAGGCCGTCCTTGTAGGATAAAAGCCATGATGACATGGATAGCATTGTTGCGAGGTGTGAATGTTGGCGGCAGGAATAAACTGCCAATGCAAGCCCTACGCACTTTGCTTGAGGCGCATGGTCTTAGGAATGTCCGCACCTATATCCAGAGCGGTAATGTGGTTTTTGAAAGTAATGAGAGCAATTCCGAAGCGCTTGTGACCCTCATTAGCGGCTGTATCGATGTTGAATTTGGGTTTCGCCCACCGATAATAGTGGTAACGCGAGATGCTTTGACGGCCGCGATTGATGGATGCCCCTACCTAGAAGGCGTTGAAAACCCTAAGGTCGCCCACTTGTTTTTTCTATCTACGCCGGTTTTGGAGGCTGATCTGGGGCCTTTGGAAAGTGTACGGAGGCCATCTGAGCGCTTTGCGCTCGTTGGCCAGGTGTTCTATCTCTTAACGCCAGATGGCTTCAATCTGTCGAAGGTTGCGACAAAAGTAGAACGGGTACTAAACGTGCCGATGACGGCGCGAAATCTACGTTCAGTTCTTATGATCGCCGAACTTTCAAAACCTTAACTACCTAAATGCAAAAGGCCCCGCCCATCAGAACGAGGCCTTTTTGTCGAATTTATATCCTTAGCGCAAATCAGGCGGTGTCGATTCAACAGCCAATGCAGCTTTGACATCATCAAATGCCTGAACCGATGTCTGTTTCTCACCCAGTCGACGTACCGTTACCGTACGTTCTTCGACTTCACGTGCGCCAACGGCCAAGATCACAGGTACTTTGCCAACCGAGTGTTCACGGACCTTGTAGTTGATTTTTTCATTGCGAACGTCGGCTTCTGCACGCACACCCGAAGCATTCAACGCTGCAACAACTTCATGCACATAGTCGTCCGCATCCGAGATGATGGATGCCACAACAACCTGACGCGGGGCCAACCAGAACGGTAACTTACCAGCGTGCTCTTCGATCAAAATACCAATGAAACGTTCGAACGATCCCAGTGTTGCGCGGTGCAACATGAATGGCTGGTGCTTGTTACCATCTTGGCCAACGTATGACGCATCGAGGCGTTCTGGCATGTTGCTGTCGACCTGCAATGTACCACACTGCCAGTCACGTCCGATCGCATCGGTCAACACGAACTCAAGTTTGGGTCCGTAAAAAGCGCCTTCGCCTTCTTGGATATCGTACTCGTAACCGGCCGCTTTACAGGCGTTACCCAGTGCTGTTTCCAACTGGTCCCAGATTGCATCAGACCCAATCCGCTTTTCAGGGCGGGTGGATAATTTGATGGCCCAGTTGGTAAAGCCCAATTCGGCGTAAATCTCTGACAGGAACTCAATAAAGATCTTTGTCTCTGTTTCGATTTGCTCTTCAGTACAGAAAATATGCCCGTCATCTTGGGTGAACCCACGTACGCGCATGATACCGTGCAAGGCACCTGACGGCTCATAGCGGTTGCACGAACCAAATTCAGCCATCCGCAAAGGTAAATCGCGGTAGGATTTCATACCTTGGTTGAAGACCTGAACGTGGCATGGGCAGTTCATAGGTTTCAGCGCGTTGACTGTTTTTTCACGTGCATGATCTTCGTCCACTTCAACGATGAACATGTTCTCTTGGTAGCTTTCCCAGTGACCCGATTTTTCCCACAGTTGACGGTTCACAACTTGTGGTGTGTTCACCTCAACATAGCCGCCTGCGCGCTGACGGCGACGCATATAGTCTTGCAACTCTGTATAGATGCGCCAGCCGTTCGGGTGCCAGAACACTTGGCCCGGCGCTTCTTCTTGCATGTGGAACAGATCCATCTCGCGGCCCAACTTGCGGTGGTCGCGTTTGGCGGCTTCTTCCAGCATGTTCAGGTGCGCTTTGAGCTTTTCCTTTCCAGTGAAGGCCACGCCGTAGATGCGTTGCAGCATCTCGCGGTCGCTATCACCGCGCCAGTATGCGCCTGCGATGGACATTAGTTTGAAGCCGTCGCCGGGCACTTGACCAGTGTGTTGCAAGTGCGGGCCACGGCACAGGTCCTGCCATTCGCCGTGCCAATACATGCGCAGCGGTTCATCCCCTGGGATGCCCTCAATCAGTTCAACCTTATACGGCTCACCGCGATCCTCGTAGTATTTAATCGCAACATCACGGTCCCATACTTCGGTGCGCACGGGCTCGCGTTTGTTGATGATTTCCTTCATTTTCTTCTCGATGGTGATCAGGTCTTCCGGGGTAAATGACTCTTTGCGATCAAAGTCATAGTACCAACCGTTTTTGATCACGGGACCGATGGTCACTTTGGTGTCAGCCCAAATCTCTTGCACAGCGCGGGCCATGATGTGGGCCAGATCGTGGCGCACAAGTTCATTGGCTTGCTCATCGTCTTGCATGGTGTGCAGAGCGATGGTGGCGTCTTCATTGATTGGCCAAGAGAGGTCCCAATGTTCGCCGTTCACTGTGGCGCTGATCGCCTTTTTGGCGAGGGATTTTGAAATGCTTTCGGCAACTGCTGCTGCTGTGATGCCAGCGTCATATTCACGTGCATTGCCGTCGGGAAAGGTAAGGGAGACTGATGCCATTTGGGCACTCCTCGTCAGTTTGGCGCCTACGAAACGCCCGGTTGCGGGTTATGTGGTTCCCGGCTCTTTTGCCTAAAACGTCGGGAGGGGTCAAGGCCGAGGGGATGATCAAAACGGACTTCATGTTTACGGGACAGATTTCGGATTGCGTCAGGCCGTCTGCGTGTCGCATTATCCACCGGAATTCAGGGGGCCAGCCATGTCAGAACCACAGTACCTAAACACGCCGCAAGGCCGCCGCATCGGATATCACCGTTCAGAAGGGGCTGGCCCGTGGCTTGTCTTCTTGGGTGGTTTGAAATCTGACATGGAAGGCACGAAAGCGATCCATCTCGAGGCGTGGGCCCGTGCGCGAGGACAAGCGTTCTTGCGGTTCGATTACTCTGGCCATGGGATCAGTTCCGGCACCTTTGAAACGGGATGCATAGGTGATTGGGCTGAGGATACCTTTGCTGCGATCGATGCTTTGACAGAGGGCAAGGTGGTTTTGATTGGCTCCAGTATGGGGGGCTGGCAATCACTGTTGTTTGCGCGTGACCACACTGACCGTATGGCCGGGCTGGTGACGATTGCAGCGGCACCAGATTTTACAGAAGACGGGTATTGGGCATTGTTTAGCGATTCACAGAAGGCTGCACTCGAGGCAGATGGGCAGATCGAGTTACCCTCTGATTATATGGAACCTTACATTATTACCAAAAGATTGATCGAGGATGGGCGTAACCAGTTGGTTATGCGGAGCCCATTAGATCTACCGTTTCCTGTGCGCATGCTTCAGGGGACCGCAGATACCGCGGTCAGCACGGATTGTGCGGTCAGGTTGCAAGAACACGCAAGCAGCCCAGACATGCGCCTGACGTTGATCAAGGACGCAGATCACCGGTTCTCAGATGGACCATGCTTGGGGGTGATCGAACGTGCAGTGCTTGAAGTTATGGGAGACGCAGAATGAGCACGCTTGGCAAGTTCATCGGGCGCATCTTGCTTGCCCTGATCGTGGTGGGGATCACAATGTGGTTTTTGGGACCCTACGAAGATACCTCGTTTGAAACCACTTTTGACGAAAGCCTGTTGGACGATGGTGTTGACGCATATTTCCAAAGCCAAGAAATTCCGACCCTGAATATCCGTGAAGATAGTGAAAAGCGCGTGATTTGGGCAGGTGATGTGGAAGCTAAAACGCCGCTATCAGTGGTTTATCTACATGGTTTTTCTGCAAGTTCTCAAGAAATTCGTCCGGTGCCAGATGATGTTGCTTCGGCACTTGGTGCCAACCTTGTGTATACCCGCTTTCAGGGGCACGGACGCGACAGTGCCGCCATGGCAGACGGCACCGTTACGGGGTGGATGGCTGACGTTGTTGAGGCATTAACTGTCGCGCGCCGCATTGGGGATAAGGTTTTGATCCTGTCAACTTCAACAGGTGGGACACTAACGGCCTTGGCATTGCATAAGCCTGAATTGCAAAAAGACGTTATGGGCGTTGTTTTCGTCTCACCCAATTTTGGTGTTAATAACCCCGCCGCTCCAATGCTTACTTTACCTGCCGCGCGGTATTGGTTGCCCTTACTGGTTGGGAAAACACGCTCCTTTGAGCCACTCAATGACGCTCAAGCGCTTCACTGGACCACAACCTATCCAAGCACGGCGGTGTTCCCGATGGCCGCGTCAGTCAACGCTGCAATTGCTTTGGATTATTCTGACGTAAAAATCCCAGCATTGTTCCACTATGCAAAAGGGGACAAAGTTGTTCGTTCGGACGTCACACAACGTATCGCTGCTCAGTGGGGAGGCGATGTAACGACCGTGAGGCCAGAATTGGGTGCAGGGGATGATCCATCCCAGCACGTTATTGCAGGCGATATAATTTCCCCAGGTCAAACGGCGCGCAGCGTTGCGGCGATCCTTGAATGGTATGGAGAGTTATGATGATGCAACAACGCGTTAGCTTGATAACTTTGGGCGTAAAAAACATGGCCCAATCGGCCGCCTTTTACGAGGCGTTGGGATGGGCACGTGTTGATAGCCCTGACGGTGTTATTGCATTCGATCTTATTGGGCAAACCTTGGGCTTGTATCCGCTGGATGCTTTGGCCAAAGACTTGGGGCAGCCTGTTGATACATTGGGCACCGGTCGTATGACGCTTGGGTACAATGTGGCAGAGAAAGCTGAAGTTGCTGCAATCATAGCGAAAGCCGAAGCTGCGGGTGGTGCAGTCGTAAAACCTGCGCAGGACGTTTTCTGGGGCGGGCATCATGGGTATATTGCAGACCCAGAGGGGCATATTTGGGAAATTGCACATAATCCGTTTAGCCCGTTGGGACCTAACGGCGAATTCCAATGGAACGGTGCCGCCTAATGCGCCAGCCGCGCAGTATGTGGAGCTTGGAAACCTTTGGTCGGCAACGACTGTCTAAACACTTTTACATGCGCGACTTTATGTATTCAGAGATTAACGGCTTTCATGGTGTGCCGAATGTGCCGACGCAGCCCGACCTTGTTTTGGAAAACGGCCGGCAATTTTGCACCCAACTTTTGGATCCGTTGGAGGAAACATTTGGGCGAATTGCGCTTCGCTCGGGCTATCGCTCAGCCGAACTGAATGCCTACGGAAACAAGCATAACCTAAATTGCGCGCGCAATGATAACCCAATTGAATGCCACATCTGGGATTTGAATGCCGGTGATCAAGCTGTTGCAGGGGCCACGGTCGTCGTGCCGTGGTTCGCGGATCAATATGACCAGGGGCGTGATTGGCAGGACTTGGCATGGTGGATTCATGACCACATTACGTATTCCGAAATGTGGTTTTTTCCCAAGCTGGCGGCGTTCAATTTGGTCTGGCGACCCAAGCCGCAGCGCACGATCTCAAGCTATATCGCGCCGCGCGGCATGTTACTGCGCGCGGGAGAAGATGCTGGGGAAACACTGTTTCAGCGCCAACAGCGGTACGCAGATTTCCCCAAATTTCGTGGCATTGCCTATCCGCAGCGCATTTTGAACGACTACCGGTAGTTATTGGCACTAAATATAGCTTCAACTTAGACGGGAAGGCTCCAAGCTTAGATTATGGTCCCAAATTCATCTGGGGGATGATCCATGAAACGATTCTTAACTGCGGCAACGCTGTCGCTTACTGCATTGGCAATGCCTGCCTTCGCGCAATCATGTGGCGGTACTTATGTTGTCAAACGTGGTGAAAGCTTATCTTTGATTGCGGACCGTCAATACAAAGATGTCGGCAAGTGGACTGCGATCCATTCCTCTAACCTTGCTCTCATTGGTGAAAATCCGAATGCACTGCGCGCGGGCATGAAGCTGCGTCTAAGCTGCATTGATGGGTTTCCTGTTGGGCTTGAGGGCGGTACGCCAGCTGCAGTTGTGGCCGAGGCTGCAGTGGCACCCGCACCGCGCGCCGCACCAAGTGGTCGCAAGCTTGAACAAACCTTGAATGTGGTGACGGGCAGTGACTTTGCCCCATTCGTACATCCCGGTTTGGACAACGACGGTCTTGTGACCGAAATTGTTGTGCGTTCGATGAAGGCCTCTACTGCTGCGGAAAACTATAAACTGCACTGGGTCAACGATTGGGCTTCGCATCTTGATCCGCTGCTCAGCAACGCGATGATGGATATGGGCTTCCCTTGGAGTTTGCCTGATTGTTCAAAACGTCCAGATTATTTCCGCTGCTCTGATTACTTGCACTCTGAATCCCTTTTTGAATTCTTGGTGCCGTTGTTCGTGAATAAGAACAATCCTATCCCATTTGCTCAAGACGACGATATGATTGGTCGTACGCTTTGTCGTCCAGCTGGCTATTACATCTTTGATCTGGATCGTCCCGATCGCCTTTGGGTGACGGACAACAAAATCACGTTGAAACGCCCACAGTCTGTACGTGAATGTTTCCAAATGTTGGTCGATGGAGAAGTTGATGGCGTGACGCTGAATGAATTCACAGGTCGTTCCATGATGAACACGATGAACATCAAGGACACTGTTGAGATCAATCAAGGGCGTCCCATCGCGATTACCGGCTTGCATATGTTGGTCAGCAAAGATCACCCAAATGCAGAAGCCGTAATCGAAATCTTTAATAATGGCCTGCAAGAGATCAAAGATGCAGGTGATTATCAGTCCATTGTTGATCGTCACATGACGAACATCTGGGCCGATTTCTAATGAAAACTTATCCTCTCTTAACTGCAGCAGTGCTTCAGTTTGGATTGGCTGGTGGTGCGTGGGCCTGTCAGCCAAACTATATTGTCAAAGACGGGGACACGCTGTTTACGATTGCCGAAGAGCAGTTGGGCGATCTAACGAAGTGGTCCTTGATTTTCTACAACAACCCCGAACTGCAAGGTGGTAGCCTGCTGGACGTGGCAGTCGGCAAAGAACTGGTGATCCCGTGCCCCGCGGGCAGTGTGGTTGTCGAAGCTGATCCAACGCCGCTGCAGCAAGTGGATGCAGAGCTTACGCTTGTGACGGGCTCTAATTACGCCCCCTTCACCGACCGGGGATGGCCTGGCAACGGTATGGTGACCGAACTGGTCAACGCAGCTTTTGAAGAAACGCCTGAACCTGTTACCTTTGCTATCGTTTGGGAGGATGATTGGTCACAACACCTTAATCCGATGCTTGAGGAAAAAGTCGTAGACATGGGGTTCCCTTGGTATCGCCCAAATTGCGAAGCCAATCCCAGCCAATACCGTTGTGCGAACTTCCATTTTTCCGACCCATTGTTGGACTTGGTTATGCTGTTTTTCGTGAACACCGATAACCCAATGCGGTTTGAGACGGACAACGATGTGTTCGGTAAAAATATTTGCCGTCCCAAAGGGTTTTTGACCTATGATCTGGATCAAGACGGACGGAATTGGTTGGCTGACGAGTTGATCACATTGACAATCGCTCCCACAGCAGAAGCTTGTTTCGATTTGCTGTTGGAGGGAAAGGTTGACGCGGTATCTGTGAACGAATTCCTCGGCACTGAAATCACCTATAATCGTGGGCTTAATGATCAAGTGTCTGCTTTACCCAAACCGGTTTCTATTCAGGGTCTTCATGTCGTGATTTCAAAACGTCACTGGCGGGGAACCACTCATCTTTACCGCTTTAATGCGGGGCTAGCGGCGCTGAAGCAATCTGATCGCTACAATGAAATCGTAAGCCGTCATCTCAATTACTTTTGGGAGCGATTGAAAGGCTGAAATATGCCAACGCCTGCTTGCTCATTTTGGGCTGGCAGGCCATTGTGCCTCAATATTGAAAAGTTTTGAGCAGGCGAGAAAAGTGATGCAATTTCGAATTGATCATGGGGTTAGCAAACATGGCTGAACCATTGGTTTTCTTGCCGGGAATGATGTGTGATGCGCGTGTTTTTGGGCCACAGATAGCTGAACTCTCTGCAGACACATGTGTTACTGTTGCACCGATCACCAAAGGTGAGCGGGTTGAAGAAATCGCATCGAACCTGCTTGATCAACTCCCTGCGCGTTTTGCACTTGCTGGCCTAAGTATGGGCGGCATCATTGCGATGGAGCTGCTGCGCCGTGCACCTGACCGGATCACACGAATTGCATTGATGGGGACCAATCCCCTCGCTGAAACGCCGCCCGCAGCCGCTGAACGCGAACCACAGATTGTTGGTGTACGCACTGGTCGTCTAGAACAGGTTATGCGCAAGAAACTGGAAACGCAGCACTTTGCACCAGGCCCCCAACGCAATGATGTTTGTGAGTTGGTGGTCGACATGGCGCTGACCCTTGGTGGTGAAACATTCGTACGCCAATCACGCGCCCTGCAGCGGCGACGTGATCAACAAGGAACATTGCGGAAATGCAAAGTGCCCACGCTTGTTTTATGTGGTGCTCACGACCAAATTTGCCCAGTTAAACGACATACGTTCATGGCCGAACTGATACCTTTTGCACACCTAGTTGTATTGGAGAACGCGGGTCACTTTATGACGCTCGACGATCCCGCAGCGACAACCGCAGCGTTACGAGAGTGGATGAGCCAACCATTGGTCTTACGCTAAGGTTCCGCTTAAAACCCTAAACGATCGCGCATACTATACCACGTCATTGCAAGGCTTAGCAGTGGTGTGCGCAGTGATGCGCCACCTGGGAATGGATAGGTTGGAATGCGTGATATCGTATCAAAGCCATTTGTTTCACCCTCAACAGTCATCGCCATCAGTTGTCCCGCATGTGTCGCCGTTCCAACGCCGTGCCCTGAATAGCCCGATGCGCTTAGCACATTGGGGGCCAATCGCG